>JBAUGC010000291.1:0-4072 GCA_049679485.1 Xanthobacteraceae bacterium | reverse complement strand
CTGCGGCACCGGCGCGGGGCCGTCCTCGTGCATGCGGGCGACGACCGGCGTAAACGCACCGCCGGCGGTGTTGAGCCGTTTGGTCAGCGCGCGGGCATAGTCGTCGGCGCGTTCGCGATCAGCGCACGGTCCGGCCAGCACCACCGCTTCCGGTTCGACCGAAGCGATGGCGGCAATAGCGTCAGCCCAGCTGGTTTCGATGATCGGGAAGGCGCCCGCCGCGCGCAATGCTTCGACAACATCCGGCGCCGGGCTGTCGGCAACAACGACGAACGGACCTTGCAACGCCATGGCTGGATGCGGACTTTTTTCGAAGCACAGCCGCAACCATGCCAAAGTGCCGTTAATGGCGCGTCAACAGCGACGCCACGCCCCGCTTTTGGCCGCCCGGTTGGCGTTTAATCTTCGACAAGATCGCGTTCGCGGCGGTCGCGAAAAGCGGCGACGACGAGCGGGTTAAAGCCGGCTGCGCGGAGCGCTTGCTGGATCGCGCCGCGGTCGGCGGCGTTGCCGATCAGCCGCTGCCCAATGAGCGGATCTGGAAGCGCCACCAGCGCGGCGCCATCCTCAATGCCGGCGGTGGCCTCCTGGAGATCGCGAAGCGAGAAGCGATAGCCGCCGACGCTGGCGATACCGGAAGGCGGGGCCATGACGATCATTGCCTGCGTGACGGAATCGATGCGGCTGGAATAGCCGGTATCGACGAACCCGCCCCGCCCGATCTGGAAATGCGGCAGGCTCGAGCGCTCGATCCCGGGCGGGAAGGAGTGACTTGGCACCATCGGGCCACGGAGCGCGACGGTGCCGGTATCGGTTCGCGCGACGTCAGCGACCGCGACGCCATCTGCGCTGTCGCGCGGAACAGTCAGCCGACCAAACGCAATCGGGCTCGGTTTGCCATCGGGTCCGCGGCGCGCTGGAACGATTGCGGTTTCGCCAAAGATGGAAACGTCGATGAGCGCGCAATTTGGTTTGCTCCACGTTGGGCTCGAGGCGAGCCGCTCCGGCGAACGCCATGCAGCAATTACCGTGACTGGCTCATCACCGGCGAAGCCACTGGTCTCGGTCAATCGAAAGGCAACGGGAGCGGGCAGGATGACAGCCGCGCAGCGATAGTCTCGCCGCTGATGCGCAAAAATATCCGGCTCGAACGGATGATGCAGGACCAAAGTGCCGCCGCTTACGAGCCAGGGCAGGAAGGTCAAGCCGATGCCGGCAAACGACGCCGGCGGGAGCGCCGAAAGGATATTCGCTTTCTGCGGAAGATGGCTTTCAAGCAGCACTGCGAGGCCGCCGGCGAGCAGTTCGGCATGACTGCGCGCAACCGGCACAATGCCGCCGTCGCCGATGTCGAAGGTGACCGCGGCGAGGTGCGAAGAAGCATTGCTCTTGCGCTCCGTCTCGATCGGTGAAACGGAATCGAAGGTATCCGTGCTTGTCAGATCATCAAATGAGACCGTCCCGTCGGGCAGATTTGATCCAAACGCGCAGACGTAACGGATGGAAAACACTTCGGCGGCGAGATGCAGAGCCAAATCAGCGTGGTTAAACGCGCCGACGTGGCCGCAGGTGATAAGCGCCTTTGCACCGATGCGTTCGAGCGCCTCGACGGCTTCGGCGCGTCGCCAAAGGAGCGGCAGCGGTGCTGCGATCATTTCGGCCCGCAAAACGCCGAGAGTGACCAGAAAATTCTCAACGATATTGGGCAGCTGAATGCCAACCACGGCGTCGGTCGGCACCGCCATGCTGCGCAGCCGGTGGGCGATTGCGTCAACGATGCGGTCGGCTTCGGCGTAAGTAACGCGCCGCGGTTTCCCGTCGGTGAAGCTCTCGCGATTTTCGGCATCGACGAGGGCAAGGGCATCAGGACGCCGCCTGGCGGCCGAGCGGAGCAGCTCGTCAATGGTGATGCGGATCGAGCCAGCCGACGACTGAGTCCCTTCGTGCCGGACATCGCCAAGGATCACTGCAGCGCTCGTTTCGGTTGGCGCCACCACGTTTCCGGCAGATACCCGGAGAGCGAGGTGCGCGATGGATGCGCGATCGAAGTCCAGCGCGCCACCCATTGGTCAGGCAGATAAAACAACGGCACGACGTAGCAGCCGGAGATGAGCAGCCGATCAAGCGCACGCACGGCGGCGACGAAGTCGGGGCGCTCGCGGGCGCGGAGCAGCGCGGCTATCATGGCGTCGATCCCGGCACTGCGCGCGCCCATATAGTTCCGCGAACCCTGCTCGCCGGCAGCAGCGGATCCCCAGTAAAAACTTTGCTCGTTGCCCGGTGAGAGTGACTGCTCCCAGCGATACTCAATCATGTCGAAATCGAACGATATCCGGCGTTGATCATATTGCACCGCATCGACCAGCCGGACTTGCGCCTCGATGCCGGCGCGCGCGAGGTTGCTGGAAAAGGTCAATGCCAGCCGCTCTTCGTCGCGGCTGGTCACCATGATCTCGAAGCGGAACTGCTTGCCGCTATTGCGTTCGCGCAACGTCGTTCCTTTCAGCGAATAGCCTGCGGCGTCGAGCAGCGCGAGTGCTTGCCGCAGGCTGGCGCGATCGCGGCCCGAGCCGTCAGTTACCGGCGGCGACCAGCTGCCGTCGAGCACGTCGGCGCGCACGGAGTCGGCATAAGGTCTCAGCAGCGCCCGCTCGCGCTCGTCGGCCGGGCGGTGATAGGCCGACAATTCGGAGTCGTCGAAGAAGCTCGCGCTCCGCCGATAGAGGTCGAAGAAAAAATTGCGATTGACCCATTCGGCGTCGAACAGAAGCAAAATCGCCTCGCGTACGCGGATATCGGAAAAGATTGGGCGCCGCGTGTTGAAGACGAAGTCCGAGGCTATCTTGGGTAAGCCTGAGGGAAACGACTCCTTGAGGATGCGGCCATCGCGCACCGCGGGGAAGTCATAGCCGGTCTGCCAGCGGCTCGGATCCCGCTCGGCGCGCACCTCGTAAAGGCCGGTTTTGAATGCTTCAAAATAGGCGTTAGCATCCCGATAATAGTCAAAACGTAGCTCGGCGAAATTCCATAAGCCCCGATTGATCGGAAGCGCCCGTCCCCAGTAATTTGGATCGCGCTCGAACGTGATGCTCTTGCCGGGATCGACGTTGCCGACAACGTAAGGGCCGCTGCCGACCGGTTTTGCCAGTGTCGTGTCTTCGAAAGTGGCAACGTCGATCGCATGCTCCGGCAGGACTGGCATCAGCCCGAGAATAAGCGGCAGCTCGCGGTCGTTGCTGCCACTGAGATCGAAACGCACAGTGCGCGCATCGAGCGCCTCGGCTTTGACCACTTTGGAGTAGTAGATGCGGTAATTCGGACGGCCGTGATCACGCAGGAGCCTCCAAGAAAAAACCACGTCCGCGGCCGTGACCGCGGCGCCATCGGAGAAATGCGCCGCCGGATCGAGCCCAAAGGTGACGTAGCTGCGTGCATCGTCGGTCTCCACGGTGCGCGCCAACAACCCATAAAGCGTGAACGGCTCGTCGTAACCCCGCGCCATGAGACTTTCGATCACGTAGCCACGGAGGTTCTGGACAGCGAGACCTTTGACGATGAGCGGATTGAGGCTGTCGAAGGTGCCGAGCACGCCTTGTACCAGCCGGCCGCCTTGCGGAGCGTCGGGATTAACATAGGGAAGCTCGGCAAAATTGTCCGCCATCGCCGGTGCGCCGTGCATGGCGATAGCGTGCGCCGCCTCCGCGGCTGCGGGCGTCGCGCACGCGGATATCGTGCAAGCGACGCAAAAAGCGGCCCGCACGACGGCCGATACAGCGCGCGCGTTGAGCATGATATGCATCGGTTGCAAACAGATCTCGGCACGATTCGATCGCCAAGGATGTAACATAGCGGTATCAAGGGGCTAAGCTCTCGTCCGACACCAACCCGACGCCCGCTTCCGCGGTCGGACCAAGGTGCGCTTTATCTTTCGATAAAAGCGGGCTATTTGAGCGCCGTGCCGCTGGGCCGCGGTGTCACGCTGTTGCCGCAATCTGCGCCGAATGACCGTCGAGCTAGGGGGCGCTCGCTAGTCTGCGTGGCAGCAATAACGAGGGACTGCATCTCATGACCT
>JBAUGC010000290.1:0-6019 GCA_049679485.1 Xanthobacteraceae bacterium | reverse complement strand
GTTCCGGCCTTGCGTCTAAGGCGAGGCGAGGCCACCTTTCCATGACTTAATCCTTCAGGAGCTCCGACCTCCATGCTTAGCCATTTCTCCCGGCTCGTGCGCCAAAGTGCCGCCATTGCCGCGGTTTCTGCGGCGGTCATTGTTCTGCCGGCGTGGGCCGCCGCGGCGCGGGGACCCGAAAATATCGCCGACGTCGCCGAACAGGTGATCGATGCGGTGGTCAACATTTCCACGTCGCAGCGGGTGGATGCGAAGCTCGGCAACATGCCCGATCTTCCACCCGGATCGCCGATGGAGGAGTTCTTCGAGGAATTCTTCAAGAACCGCCGCGGCCAGGGCGGCCAGGGCGATCAGACACCGCGGCGCATCAACTCGCTCGGGTCCGGCTTCATCATCGATCCATCCGGCGTCGTCGTCACCAACAACCACGTGATCGCCGATGCCGACGAGATCCACGTCATTCTCAACGACGGCACCAAACTTCCCGCCGAGCTGATCGGCAAGGATACCAAGAGCGATCTTGCCTTGCTGCGGGTGCATCCCGACAAGCCGCTCAAGGCGGTCAAGTTTGGCGACAGCGACAAGCTGCGGCTCGGCGAATGGGTGATCGCGATCGGCAACCCGTTCAGCCTTGGCGGCACGGTGACCGCCGGCATCGTTTCGGCGCGCCACCGCGACATCAATTCGGGTCCGTACGACAATTACATTCAGACCGACGCCGCCATCAACCGCGGCAATTCCGGCGGCCCGCTGTTCAACCTCGACGGCGACGTCGTCGGCGTCAACACAGCGATTATCTCGCCGTCGGGCGGCTCGATCGGCATCGGCTTTGCCGTGCCGTCGAATTCTGCGGTCGCCGTCATCAACCAGCTCCGCCAATTCGGCGAAACCCGGCGCGGCTGGCTCGGCGTGCGCATTCAGCAAGTCACCGACGACATCGCAGAGAGCCTGTCGATCAAGCCGGCGCGCGGCGCCCTCGTCGCCGGCGTGGACGACCGCGGGCCGGCGAAGCCCGGCGGCATTGAGCCGGGCGACGTCGTCGTCAGGTTTGACGGCCGCGACGTCAAGGAGATGCATGACCTGCCGCGGATCGTCGCCGATACACCGGTCGGCAAAGAGGTCGAGGTCATTGTCATCCGCAAGGGCAAGGAAGAAACCCACACGGTCAAGATCGGCCGGCTCGAAGACAGCGAAAAGCTGGCGGCGGCGGACGCCAAGAAGAATGCGGCGCCGGAGCAGAAGTCCGTCGTGCAGAAGACGCTGGGGCTCGAGCTTTCCAGCCTCTCGGACGATCTTCGCAAGAAGTTCAAGGTCAGGGACAGCGTCAAGGGCGTATTGGTTACCGGGGTCGACCCGAACGTCGCGTCGGCCGCGAGCGACAAGCGGCTTTCGCCCGGCGACGTGATCGTCGAAGTGCAGTACGAGGCTGTGGGCAACCCGAGCGACTTGCAAACCCGGCTCGAAGCTCTCAAGGCCCAGGGCAAGAAGGTTGCCGTGCTGCTGGTCTCCAACGGCGACGGCGAAACGCGCTTCGTGGCGCTCAGCTTGCAGTAGCGTACTGCGAGCTAGCCTAAGGCGGGCTCACCACCACGGCGGAATCTGTTTCGATATTCCAGCGTGAAGGCTCTTTTTTCGTCAACTTTTTGAGCTTATATTCCTTGTCGCCGGTGCAAACCGGCTATGGCGATAAATGGCCGTCGTAATAAACCTTTCGGACCCGGGGGCGGTACCCGGCGACTCCACCAGTTCCAGGAGTCGGTAATCAGATGACGGCAATCAGAAGCAGGTCTTCTGGTTACTGATCACCGATTACTGATTCCTGCTTACGGGGTCGAAATAGGATCGACGAGGGCGTAAAGGGCGTGCTTTTGCTCGGCATGGTTCCGCCGTTATCGGGCCAATCCATAGTTGCAAACGACAACTATGCTCCGGTTGCTCTGGCCGCGTAAGCGGCTCGAAAGACCGACCTAAAGCCCTAGCGTCTTAGCAGCGTTAGGCGGGGTTCGGAGGCACCTGGCAACAGAAGCCTCCACTTTCCAGCTGTCAGTAATCAGTGGTCAGTCATCGGAAGTGGGAGGACAGGCGCAGTCTGGACCACTATTGTTCCACTGCCTATCTGACTACCGACAACCGAACAGCTCCCGCCATGGCCACCGATCACATTCGTTATGACATTCTTGCCCAGGCGGCGTTGCGCGGCGTTGTGCGCACGGTGCTCGCCGACGCGGCGAAGAAAGGTCTGCCGGGCGAGCATCATTTTAAGATCACCTTCGACACTACTGCGCCCGGCGTGAAGCTTTCGGAGCGGATGCGCGGTCGCTATCCGGAGGAGATGACGATCGTTCTGCAGCATCAATTCTGGGATCTGACCGTAACGGAACAAGGGTTCGAGGTCGGCCTGTCGTTCGGCGGCATTCCGGAGCGCGTGGGAGTTCCGTTCGATACTGTGACGGCCTTTTACGATCCCGCCGTGCAATTCGGCTTTCAGTTCGAGATCATCGAGGCCGCCACCGATGGCGAATCCGAAGCGACGGCGATGGAAACACCGGCGGACGCGGTGACCGCAAAGCCGGAAAGCCTGCCTGCTTCCGCTCCTGCCCCCGCCGCCACCGTGGCGCCACCGGCTCCGACGCCCGACACAGGCGCCGGCGGGGAGGTCGTAAGGCTCGACCGGTTCCGAAAGAAATGACGACGGAGGGCAGACGACGAACGACGGACAGGAGACGGAAAACCGCTACATCTGTCGTCCCTCCTCCGCTGCCCGTCGTCCGCACTCGCAGCGAGACCGACAGCTTCGGCCCCATCGAAGTCCCGGCCGATCGCTACTGGGGTGCGCAGACCGAGCGTTCGCGCCACAATTTCCGGATCGGCGAAGAGCGCATGCCGCGCCCGCTCATCACCGCGCTTGCCATCGTCAAGCGCGCGGCGGCGCAGGCCAATCGTGAGCTTGGAACGCTCGACGCGCGGCGCGCCAAAGCCATCATCGAGGCCGCGCAAGAAATCATCGACGGCAAACTCGACGATCAATTCCCCCTGGTTGTCTGGCAGACCGGGTCCGGCACGCAAACCAACATGAACGTCAACGAGGTGATCGCCAACCGCGCCAATGAGCGGCTCGGCGGCAAGCTCGGCGCCAAGTCGCCGATCCATCCCAACGATCACGTCAACCTGAGCCAGTCGTCGAACGACAGTTTTCCGACCGCGATGCATATCGCGGCGGCGCAGGAGATCGTGGAGCGCCTCATTCCGGCGCTGACGCATTTGCATGAGGCGCTCGAAGCCAAGACCAAGGCGTTCGCGTCGATCGTCAAGATCGGCCGTACCCACACGCAGGACGCAACCCCGCTCACGCTCGGGCAGGAGTTTTCCGGCTATGCGGCGCAGGTCAAATCGGGCATTGCACGGGTACGCGCCGGGCTGAAGGAACTCTACCCGCTGGCGCAGGGCGGCACGGCGGTCGGGACCGGGCTCAACGCCAAGCGCCAATTTGCCAAGCTGTTTGCGAAAAAGGTTGCCGATGACACCGGCCTGCCGTTCGTCAGCGCGCCGAATAAATTTGAGGCGCTGGCTTCACATGCCGCGCTCGTCTTCGCCCATGGCGCGCTCAACGCGCTGGCCACCGATCTGTTCAAGATCGCCAACGATATTCGCCTGCTCGGCTCCGGGCCGCGCTCGGGCTTCGGCGAACTGATCCTGCCGGAGAACGAGCCCGGATCGTCCATCATGCCCGGCAAGGTAAATCCGACCCAGACCGAAGCGCTGACCATGGTGTGCTGCCGCGTATTCGGCAACGAGACCACGATCAGCGTCGCGGCGAGCCAGGGCCACTTCGAGCTCAACGTCTATAAGCCGGTGATTGCTGACGCGATGCTGCAATCGATCCGCCTCTTAGCCGACGCGGCCATCTCATTCACCGATCACTGCGTCGTCGGTATCCGCGCCAATGAGCCGCGCATTCATGAATTAATGGAGCGGTCGCTGATGCTTGTTACTGCGCTCGCCCCCCACATCGGCTACGACAAGGCAGCACAAATCGCCAAGGCGGCGCTCGCCCACGGCACCACGCTCCGCGAGGAAGCGATCAATCTCGGCTACGTCTCTGGCAAGGACTTTGATCGAATGGTGCGTCCGGAGCGGATGACCAGACCGGATGCCTGATTAACGATCCCTTCCGTAATCCCATCCGCGAGGTCAAGTCCTCCGGACGTCGGGATGTCCGACCAAGACTTCATGCGTATCGTAGTGCGGCGTGAAGCCCGGCGAGTCGCCCGGCGTCGGATACGCGTTGGCGTGCACAGCATGGCCGAATTCATTCTCCAGTGCCGCGCACAGCTCCCTCAACGGCGCCCAGGTTCGTTGCATCGCGGGCAACACCACTGTCGCTCCCGAGCGATATTCTGATTGAATTTGTCCGAGATCCGGCACACCGTTAAAGAACTCGCTGCCGTGCTTGATGTTCTTCGTATAAGCTTCGGCGGGAAGATAGGAGCCGTTCCTGGCAAACTGGATCGCCGGATATCGCAAATCCGCGGAAGATATGATGCGCTCTAAATCTTCACTTGTCAGGATTGCATCATAGTAGCGGGCGTCGCCTCGGGACAGGTGAAGGGGTTTGCGTTCCCAATGCTCGCGAAAAAACTCGTCGAGACGAGTGGGAGCGAGCAGCGATGTCAGATCGAAAGACTGGGTCTCAGACTGCCTAGTCATGGCATGTTCCGGGGTCACTGCCGCAAAGCCAGCATTTTTTTGCGTTTCTCAGCATTGGTGACGAATTAACCGCCACCAAATTTGTACGCAATGCCGACGCGGACATCGCTGATCGGTACTTTATTCCCGGCGTCGGCGGAATTCGTCGCGACGTTCACGAAGCTCGCAGTGGCGAGATTGGTGTATCGGTATTCAATACGGCCGAAGACGTTATTGGTGAAGGCGTAATCGACCCCGGCCCCGATAGTCCAGCCGTTGGAACTGCCGCCATTGGTGACGAACGGAGCCGATCCGAGAAGGGCGTAGGAGGTCGAGGGATTGCCCCATGCCCAGCCGCCAGTGCCGAAAACCAGGAAGCGATCGTAAGCGATGCCGAGCCGGCCGCGGATCGACTCGCAGTCTTTGATCGTCGTGGAGATCGTGAACGGACCTCCGGGGAAGGCTCCGGCTGCGCCAATCGCCGCCTGTTGTTGATTGTTTCCGGTCAGGTTGCCCCATTGCCAATCGCCTTCCACGCCGGCGACCACATGGCCGAACTGATAATTGCCGCCGACAAAGCCGCCGGCGAACAGCCCAGTCACGCTGGTGCTGTAGGGCGCCAACGGAACTCCCGCCGCGGTGGTCAAAGTTCCGCGTGCCGTTTCCCATCCGTAGCCGCCGTCGCCGCCGATATAGAAACCTGTCCAAGTGTAAGGGCCGGAAGCGGGAGACGACTTGTAGACCAATGCCGGCGCGGAGCGTTTTAAGTTGGACGCCGCTATTGAGCCTGCGCTTGCCGGTGCGCCCCAATTGAACTTGTAATTCAGCCCAAGCTCGACCGCGCTGACCTTGGTCGTCAAGTTCGTGGAGAGTTGCGAACACGGCAGCACGAGGCCGACTGATCCAAAACTGGTATAGCGAAATTCCGCGAATGCATTCCAATTTCGCGCGAATGCTACGGCTACTCCGGCGCCCGCGGTCCAGCCGCCGAGATAGGTGTTGACCGCCTCGTCGGTGCCCGCCGTCGCGAGGTTAAGCGTGCCGGTGATCTGGGTCCGGATGTATTGATTGTTCGACCAGGCCCACCCGGCCGTTCCGTACAGCAGGATATTGTCGAAGGCGTAACCGAGACGCCCGCGCACGGATTCGCTGTCAAACACATTGGTCAGGTTCGAGCTGGTGCCGGCGGCATCGGTGGTCGTGGCCTTTCTGATGCCGCCGGACGAGACATCAGCCTCCACGCCTAGCACCACGCGGGACGGCAACATGTAGTCGTACACGAATTGAACGCCGCCGTACCAGTTCGGTGGATTGGCGTAGATCAATCCCGATG
>JBAUGC010000289.1:0-9833 GCA_049679485.1 Xanthobacteraceae bacterium | reverse complement strand
AAGGGCTGTCAGGCCTCGAAACCGTCAGCCACGTGGTCGTGCTCTACTGGATGGATCACGCCCGGCGCGACCTCGTATTGCAGGCGCCCCGGCACTACGCCGAGCGGCGCGGTACGTTCGCGCTACGCTCGCCGGTGCGTCCCAATCCGATTGCGGTGTCGGTCGCGCGGCTGGTTCGGATCGAAGGCAACAGGCTCACCGTCATCGGTCTCGATTGCGTCGACGACACGCCGCTCCTTGATCTCAAACCGTATTTCGCCTCCACGGACTCCGTGCCCGACGCTTCCGTCGGCTGGCACGCAGGACGAAAAGATTAGCCTCAAAACAGCGGCGGCACCTCGCCAACCCGCAGCATGCCGAGATAAATGGAGCCGTCGGCAAACCGCAGCGGCAGAACGATCGCCGGCTGCTGGTCGATCGATGATGGCTGCCCCATCTTTTTGAGATTCTCGACCACGCTGGCAGTTGCGGTTTGGCGAAGAGCCCCGCCCAATCCTGGCATCAGGCGATCGAGTGCCGCGGCTCCTTGCGCGGCGGCGCCGTTCGTACCGGCCAGGCGATCGATACCTTGGCCGATTAACCGATCGACGCCGAGCTGCGGTACGAGATATTCAATGCCGACGATGGCCACGCGGACGAGACCGTCGAGCTTACCCTGTGCATTCAGGCTGAGCTTTCCAGCACCGACGACAATGACGTTGGTTTTCGCTAGCCGCAGCGACTTGATTTCGATCCCGCCGTCTGCGGCAGCCTGCATCTCGCGCAACCGCTCGGCCCACGGTTTCGGCGATAAATCCTTGAAGCCGCGCAACTCGGCGTCGATTTCACCCTCGATAGGCTCGGCAAGCAAGGGATGGAGCATGGGCGCTGTCGCTCCAACCACATGCAAGGTGATTGCGATCACCGGATGGTCGTGCGGCGAACCGCCGGTAACACGGCCTTGGAGGTCCACGGTTCTGGCGCCGAATAGCGTAGCGGCGTTAGCCCCGGTGCGCTCGACATGCGATCCGTCCAGCCGGATTGAGACGCCTTCGGGATCTTGCGGCAGCCCATGTACCGTTAGCCGCGCGAGCCTCCAGTCCGCGATCCAATTCGGCGGTTGGCCGGGAATTGCCACTGTCGCAGGGCCGCTGATTTCGCCGACCAGCCGAGTCGGGTGCCAGACCGCTGCCGCAAAGCTGATGAGCTTCGCCTTGACGGCGTAAAGCGGCTGTTTGGTTCCGATCTGGGCGGCGGCGTCCACGCAATTCGCTTCGATACGGAATGGAAATCCGCCGATGGACTGTGAGCCGCAAGAGTAGATTCTTCCGGCCGCAGCCTCGCGTTCTACCCATCCGGCTAGGGTACGATCGGCAATGGAGGAGGCATAGTACCAGAGCCAGACCCATACGAGCGCCAGCACAATAACAATCGCGATGGGCGCCAGAATCGGCCACCACCGACGCCGGACGCGGCGCATGGCAGGCTTTCCTGCTCGCCGTTCCAGCGAGTGCATCATGCTGAGCGGAGATTCACCTGGCATCGTTTCTCTTCGCCCGCCGAGTGCGGCGTTTCAAAGACCGGCCATTGCGCCGCCATGAGCGGATTGTTATGCGCAATCCCGTCAGCAGGCGAGCGGAACTTCCAGGCGGAGTCAACGACAGCGATGCAAGGGGTCGACGCGGATAACGGAGAAGACCTCTGGGTGTTCGGTTATGGCTCCCTGATGTGGCGTCCGGGGTTCGAGTTCGTCGAGCGGGTGCCGGCGCGCCTGATCGGGCTACACCGCGCGCTCTGCGTCTATTCGTTCGTTCATCGCGGTACGCCGGAGCGGCCGGGACTTGTACTGGGACTTGACCGCGGCGGAATGTGCCGCGGCATCGCGTTTCGGGTCACCGCCGCGGCGCGCGCCGCAACGATAGCTTACTTGCGCGCACGCGAGCAGGTTACCACCGTTTATCTGGAAGCCGAACGACGCATCGAACTTGAGGAAAACGCCCGGCGCCAGGTGAGGGCGCTCTGCTTCATCGTTGATCGCAGTCACGTACAATATGCCGGGCGGCTGACGCTGGATGAATGCCTGCACCATGTTCGCGTGGGTCATGGCAGTTCCGGCCCCAATCGCGACTACGTCATTGAAACCGTTCGCGCACTGGAAGCGCTGGGCTATCGCGAAGGCGATCTGCACCTCATCGCCGAACGGCTCGGCGGTCAGGTCGGCGGTAAATCCGGCATCGGCCGGCGGGCATCAGTGCCGCTCGATTCTTGATTGCTGACCTTCCGCGACCAGCCGCGCGGTGGCTTCCTCCAGAACGGCCTGAAGGCGTGCCAGAAATGCGCGCTTGTCGAGACCGGATTCGATCGGGTCCAGAACCTCGACGAGGACCGTGCCGGGATAGCGGTGCAGTGTGCGGCGCGGCCAGAACAATCCGGAATTGAGCGCGATCGGTACGCAGGGCAAACCCATTTTATCATAGAGAAATGCGACACCAGGCAGATAACGCGGCTCAGCGCCCGGGGGACGCCGCGTGCCCTCGGGAAAGATGACAATCTGACGCGCGAGCCGGATCTCCTCTCGCGCCCGCGCCGCCATCCGCGCCATCGCTGCGGCGCGCGCACCCCTGTCGATAGGGATCATGCGTGCTTTGGACGCAAGCCATCCGAAAAGAGGAATCCACATCAGTTCGCGCTTAAGAATGTAGGTCGGATCAGGAAGCAGCATGAACAGCGCGAACGTCTCCCATAGCGATTGATGCTTGCAGGCGACGAGATATGCGCCTTGCGGCAGTTTCTCCCGACCGCGCCACTCGACATCGACGTTACAGACGACCCGCAGCAGCCAGAGAGTACTGCGACTGTAGCGCCGCAGGACGCCCAGCATGAAGCGTCGCGGCAGCGCGAGCGTCGGCAGCGCGCAGATCATCCGAACGATGATGTTTACATAAAACAGCGCATTAAAGACGAGCGAGCGAACCGATACTGCGGGAGAGTTGGACAAAGCGGCTTGGCTCAATGCAACCGGTCGAGTGAACGAGCGTCGGCAATCCGCGTGATGCTGGCTTCGGCCATCACCGAATCAAAGCGCATGCGCAGCTTGGCGAAAAGGTATTTGAAATATTCCGACAGCACCAGTTTCGTGGTGCTGCCGTTCGCCCACCAGGGCTCGACGCGCAGGCGGTCCGATACAACAGGGAACGGAATAAGCGTGACGTCAGGAAGCTGGTGCGCGATTTCCGCAAGCGCACGCGGCATGTGATAGGCGGACGTCACGATGATAAGCGAGTGGAAACCACGATTGATCGCCCAGTGGCGTGTTTGCACCGCATTGCCGAGTGTATTGATCGCCGAATAATCGAGGTCGACGCAGCAGGCGAGAATGCGGCCGTAGTCGGAGACCTGGCGGGCGATGTCGTTGGTCGTGGTGCCGGGATTGACGCCGGTGATGAGCAGACGCTTGCCGCGATGGGCAGCAAGAAGCTCGAGCGCATCGGACACGCGCGCGGTACCGCCCGTCAACACCACGATGCCGTCGGCGTTTCGGCTCAGCGCGACTTCCTCGCTTGGCAATAATCGGAGGAAGAACCCGAAGCCGATAACGATTGCGATGCCGGCGAGGATGGCAAGTCTGACGGCAAAATAGGTGATCCGCCGCGTTTCGACCGCGGCCTTAAGGCTAAGCATCGCCGCGCGCGTCCCCCGCGCCAAGTGTCGTTTTGCCGGTCCCCATCGGCCCGTATCATAACAATTCGGGCGGCAAATTGATCCCGTTTCTGCGTTAGTCGATGGCCTTCAAGGTGCGGTTGACGGTGTGGCGCGAGGCGAACGCCGTGACCAGCGCCATAAGCACAATCAAGAGAAGGATGGCGAAATAACCGGAAACTCCGGTGGTGAGACTCCCGAATAACGCGGCGATTTCGTCGCCGCCGGCGGTTCCCGCAAGCCAGGAATTGGCCGCCTCGACGATGGCGAAGAGAAGGATCGCCGCCCCGCCCCCGATAGCACCGCCCTTGAAGCCCAAGACCAGAAAATGACGCTGGAATTGATCGGCGATGAACGCATCAGTCGCGCCCACGTAATGCAGCACTTCGACGATCGGCCGGTTGGCCGCCATGGTGCCGCGCGTGGCAAACGTTACAGATAGGACGGTCGCCGCCAGCACCAGCGCCAGCACCGCCAGGCCACCGCCGACAGCGGTCTCGGCCATGGTGCGCATGCGGCTGATCCAGCGGCGATGATCGTCGAGGCTTGCGGTCATCACTTGAGCTGCGAGCGACTGCCGCAACGCCGCCAGATCGGGCCGGGCGCCGGCGCCGAGCTTGATGACAATCAGGCGTGGAATCGGGAGATCCTCCAGCGCAAAACCCGAACCAAGCCAGGGTTCGACCAAGCGTGCGGATTCTTCTTTGGTGTAAACGCGCACGTCGGCGGTGCCGGCCGTCGCGCGCGCGAGGTCGGCTGCCTTGCGCAAATCCGCCTCGACATCGCGTCCGGGGGTAGGGCGCACCTGAATGGTGACCTCACGACCCACTTCCGATTGCCAGTCACTCGCCGCGTTGAGCACTACCATCCCGGCGCCGGTCGTCAGCGCGGCGAGGAAGGTCATGATAGCGACAACGGCGGTCAGGGAGCGCCCGGCGATCGACCTCTTGGGCACGATCGGCGCTACCGCCGGCATGGAGCGCACAAGTGCCGGAGACGCGTCCAGGTCGTCCCACGGCTCCGCCATGGTTTCGACTGGCTCAATCATAGACATGCAGGCGTCCCTCATGCAGAACCAGTCGGCGTGCGTCGTACTCGTCCATCAGTGCAATGTCGTGGGTGGCGATGACGACTGCGGTGCCGGACTTGTTGAGTTCGATGAACAGCCGGAGCAACCGCTGGCCGAGATTGGGATCGACATTGCCGGTCGGCTCGTCGGCAAGCAAAAGCTGAGGCCGTGCGATCACCGCGCGCGCTATGGCCGCGCGCTGCTTTTCACCGCCTGAGAGGATGGCCGGCAAAGCTTCCAACCGCTCGCCGAGCCCCACCCATTGCAGCAGTTCGACGACTTCCGCCCGATAGTCGGCCTCCTCCTTGCCGAGCACACGCAGTGGCAAAGCCACGTTTTCATACGTTGTCATGTGATCGAGGAGTCTAAAATCCTGGAATACGATTCCGATACGCCGCCGCAGGTTGGCGCGATCATTCTTGCTTAGCGTTGCGGTGTCCTGATCGAACATACTGATGAGGCCGCGCGTCGGTCGCAGCGACAACAGCATCAAACGCAGCAGCGAGGTCTTGCCGGCGCCCGACGGTCCGGTCAGGAACTGGAACGAGTGCCACTCGATGCCGAAGTTGAGGTCGCGCAACACCTCCGAGCCAAGCCCGTAGCGCAAGCCGACATTCTCGAACCGGATCACGCCATCCTCCGAACGTCCCGGGATACTGGCAAATCTATGATCTAGTGTGGTTTTTTGATGTGAGCTTATCGTGTGAGCTTCCTGGCAAAGGTCGGTCGCACTGATTCGCCGCCGTCCAGTCTGCCTCATAGCACGATGCCCAGCGGCGGCCGGTATGGTTTCCAATGCGTTAACGGATCGGGCGCTAGGATCGAAGCGGCGAAGCGCGCTTCCTGATTCGTACTATGCTTATTGTCTGCCCATCTTGCGGTACGTCCTATGACGTGAAGTCGGCAAACATGCCGCCGACTGGGCGGCAGGTGCGCTGTCTGCGTTGCCGCACGGTTTGGCACGCGGAGCCGAGTCGCGCGGATAAAGTTCTTGCTGCTGCCGCGGCCATCGGCCCAGACAATGGTGTCACGGGAGAGGCGTCACATCTCGTTGCCCAAGGGGCGGCGTCTCAGGTTGCCTCAGACTCGCTTGCGTCAGCCGCGGGCGACAACACGCAACCGGCGGAAGATGAACCGTTCGCTTCGGCAACGACTGGCGAGGGCGGCCCTGAAGAGTTTGCGAATGAGCCGGACGATGCTGCGGAAGTGCAAGCACCACCAATCGCACCCGACGATTTCGAAGGCCGTCCCCCAATTGACGTTGACGACGATGATCATGCTGACCACCGCGCCGCGCCGCGTGAGGACATCGAAACCGTCGCTGCGCGGCGGCAGCGGCACAGCGCAGCGCGCGCGGTGCCGCGTTGGCCGCTGTCGCTCTTGCAGACCGGAATCCTGGCGCTGGTCCTTGTCGACGTCATTCTTATTGGTTGGCGCCATGACATTGTGCGCCTGCTACCGCAAACTGCCTCCTTTTACGCTTTGCTTGGAATACCGGTGAACCTGCGCGGTCTCACCTTTGATGGCATCGCCACGTCGACGGAGCATCACGAGGGCGTGCCGATCCTGGTGGTCGAAGGAAACGTCGTCAACACGGCGCGCAAAGTTGTCGAAATCCCGCGACTGAAGTTTATCGTTCGCAACGCCGCCCGGCAGGAGATTTATTCCTGGATCGCTGTTCCATCGCGCCCGTCGTTGACGCCGGGCGAAGCCGTCGCGTTCCATAGCCGTCTTGCATCGCCGCCACCCGACGCGCGTGACGTCATCGTCCGCTTCGTCAACCGCCGCGACATCGTCGCCGGGGCGCGCTAACGCCATGGCGCGAATACTTATCGCCGAAGACGAGGAAACACTGCGAGCGCTGTGTGCGCGTGCGCTCATCACCGACGGTCACGAGGTCAAGACCGCATGCGACGGCACCGATGCGATCGACCTGCTCGCGCGCGACAATGGCCGTTTCGATCTCTTGCTTACGGATATCCGCATGCCGATGATGGACGGCATCGCGCTCGCGCTCACCACCGCGCGCGATCATCCCGACATCACGATCTTGCTGATGACCGGCTACGCTGATCAGCGGGAACGCGCCCATGGCCTCGACGCCATCATCCACGACGTTATCTCCAAGCCGTTTACGGTCGCGGAGCTGCGCGCCGCGATCAACGAAGCGCTGACGGTTCGCGCGCGCTAGTCGTCGCTGGAGACGGCGTACGGCCGCGGCAGCGGCTCGACCGGAAGGTCGGGGTGCGGCCGGCCGAAATCGGGGACCGGCGAATCCTGCCCAATCTGCACGATGCCGCGGCGAATGGCGCGCGTACGCGTGAAATGTGCGAACAGGGCTTCGCCATCGCCGCGGCGAATGGCGCGGGTCAGCTGCGAAAGGTCTTCGTTGAAGGTGCCCAGCATCTCCAGCACCGCGTCCTTGTTAGCGAGAAAGACATCGCGCCACATGGTCGGATCGGATGCGGCGATCCGGGTGAAATCGCGGAAACCGCCGGCGGAGAACTTGAGCACTTCCGAGCGCGTCACTTCGGCGAGTTCGTCGGCGGTGCCGACGATCGTGTAGGCAATAAGGTGCGGCAGGTGACTCGTGATCGCCAGGACCAGGTCGTGATGCGCTGCCGGCATGGTTTCGACATTGGCGCCGAGCGCGCTCCAGAAGGCGGCGAGCCGTTCTACGGCGGCTATATCGGCGCCGTCAGGCGGCGTCAGGATACACCAGCGGCCAACGAACAGAGTCGCAAAGCCGGCATCGGGACCCGAATGCTCGGTTCCAGCGACCGGATGAGCCGGCACAAAGTGGATTCCCTTGGGCAGATGCGGACCCATCTCCCGCACCACGGCTGCCTTCACCGAGCCGACATCGGAAACGATCGCTCCGGGCGACAGGTGCGGCCCGATTTCAGCGGCGACTGCGCCGCAAACACCGACCGGAACGCAGACGATGACGAGATCTGCGCCGGTGACCGCGGCGGCGTTGCCTTCGACCACCTGATCGGCGAGGCCAAGTTCGGCGACGCGCCGGCGGGGTGCTGCCGACTGAGCGGTGGCCACGATCTCGCGCACGGCGTTCTGGGCACGCGCGGCGCGAGCGATCGAAGAGCCGATCAGGCCCGCGCCGATCAGCGCGAGGCGATTAAACAAAGGTGCCGATTTCGCCACAACATCACGCCGCTTTAGCCAAAAATTCGCCCAGCGCGGCGACGACGAGCCGATTGGTTTCCTCCGTGCCGACACTCATTCGCAGCGCGTTTGGCAACTTGTAGACGCCGACCTGACGCAGAATAAGCCCTCGCGCGCTGAGGAAGGCGTCGGCCTCCTTGGCGGAACACTCCTTGGCTTCGGGGAAATGAATGAGCAAGAAGTTCGCGACGCTCGGCGTCACTTTAAGGCCGAGTTTTTCGATCTCCTGAGTTAGCCAGGCGAGCCAGCGGATATTGTGTTCTCGCGAACGTTGCTGATGCTCAAAATCTTCGATCGCAGCAACACCTGCAGCGATCGCCGGGGCGTTGACGTTGAAAGGCCCGCGAATGCGATTGATCGCGGCGACCACGTGGGCAGGGCCGAACATCCAACCTAGACGCACCGCCGCCAACCCGTGAATTTTGGAGAAAGTGCGGGTCATCACGACATTGTCGCTGGTGCCGACCAACTCGATGCCGGACTCGTAATCGTTCCGCTGCACGTATTCTGCGTAAGCGGCGTCAAGCACGAGGAGCACCTGTGGCGGCAGCCCGCGATGCAGCCGCTTGACCTCGTCAAACGAGATGTAGGTCCCGGTCGGATTATTTGGATTGGCGAGAAAGACCATTTTGGTCTTTTTCGTCACCGCCGCGAGGATCGCATCCACATTGGCGGTGTGGTTGCTCTCTGCCGCGACCACCGGCCGTGCGCCGGTTCCGAGGGTAGCGATTGGGTAGACGACAAAGCCGTGTGTGGTGTGGATCGCTTCATCGCCGTCGGCGAGATAGGCACGCGCCAACAGGTTCAACAAATCGTCGGAGCCGGCGCCACAAACAATACGGTCCGGGTCGAGTCCAAAGACGCGTCCGATCGCCTCGCGCAATTCGCTGGCCGATCCGTCCGGGTAATCCTGCAAATGCGTGGCGACCGATTGATACGCCGCGATCGCGCGCGGGCTCGGCCCAAGCGGCGTTTCGTTCGAGGATAGCTTGAACACCTTGGCTACGCCGGGCGCGGTGCTCTTGCCGGGCACATAGGCCTCGATGTCGAGCACGCCGGCCCGGGATTGGGGCTGCATGGCTGTCATTGCTTACTCAGTGGTTTCTCACTCGCCCGGGGACGGTTAGGTCTGGCGCGGAACCGTATAGCGGGTCGCGTGGCTGCCGACGAGGGCCTTCGAGCGGATCGAGGTGCCAACACCAATCAAGGCGTCGGCGACAGCGCCGATGCGGTCGCGCTCGATGGAAATAAGCAGGGCGGCGCCATCGAAGGCGCGATCGGGGACGGCGATGGCTTCAGCAAGCCCGGAGAGCTTGTCCACGTAAGACGCGCTCCATCCGGACACCCGCAAGCTCCACACTTCAGTTTCAGTCACCATGGCGTCCGCCGCCACCCGCGAGACGACGAAAACCGGCATACCGGCGGGATGATCGGCGCGCTCAACAAAGGGCAGCCGCGCGATGATCTTCGGAGCCGCTTCAAATTCAAGTGCCGTCCACCATGGGCCGGCGCCCGCGGTGGCGAAGGCGGGAACGAGGCCGAGATCGCCTTTTGATGCAGTCACTGCCTGGACCACATTCGCCGCTCCCATATGCGGTACGAACGGCACGGTGAAGCCGAAATGGAAGCGCGCGGAATCGCGCATCAGCGCATCGCCCGCGGAAAGATCGGCGTGCACCGCGAACGGTGCCTGTACGTAAGTGAAGGTCGAAATGATAACGCGCCAGATGCTCTCGGCGGTATCGAGCGGGAGGTTGCCGTGATGACGCTTGACGAGCCGGCGCATCATGTCCGCCTCGCGCGCCGGGCGGAATGCCGAGCCGGATTCTTCGGTCTTCTTCACCGCGATCAGCCGGTCGATGATCTCACCGCGCTCGATCAGAAGCGCGTGCATGGCCTCGTC
>JBAUGC010000288.1:0-4423 GCA_049679485.1 Xanthobacteraceae bacterium | reverse complement strand
CATCGCGACACGCGGTCCTGAGGCATCGGTGGGTCGCTTTCGGGGGCGAAGCGGACTCGGTATTCGTTGGCCCGGACGCATTGTGGGGTCGCGCCCCAGCTCGCGGCCGACTCGCGTTCGGCTGCCGACCCAAAGTTTACCGACCGGCGGCGGCGCGGTACGGCATTATGTAGACGTTATCCGGAGCCCCAGGTTTTGATGTCTTTCGTATTTCGCAGGCAGATCACCGTCGAGTTTGGGCACTGCGATCCGACCGGCACGGTTCACGTTCCGCGGTTTTTTCAGTATTTCGACACCAATACGTGGATGATGTTCGAGGCGGCGACCGGCGTCGACTGCCGCGACTTTGCGGCTGTCTACGGCATCCTCCCGCTTGTCGAAGTCAACGCCGATTGCCACAAGCCGGTGCGTTTTGGCGAGCTGATCGAGATCGCATCGCGCGTGACCGAGTTCCGACGCTCAAGCTTCCACGTCGAACACCGGATCACAGTCGACAGGGAGGTCGCAGTCGATGGCGGCGAGACGCGAGTCTGGGCGGCGCGCAACAAAGACGACCCGAACAAGATTTCGGCGCTGGCGATTCCCGAAGAAGTGATCGCCCGGTTTGCTTGATGAAGCTTTGAATCGTTCTGGTTCGCGCAGTTTGAACGACCCGATCCGAGCTTATAGGTTCACCACGGTTCAGAGGATCGTTACATGAGCGCAGATGGGAACTGGAGGCTCACAGTGGTTACGCCTATGGGCGAGCGTCAGGCTAACCTTCGGGTGAAGACCGATGGTAACGTCCTCAAGGGCAGCCAGTCGGCAGACGGAAATTCGGCCGAAATTTTCGACGGCACTGTCAACGGCAACGAGGTAGCTTGGAAGGTATCGATCACCGAGCCACTGGACATGACTCTCGCATTCACCGGCACGATCAATGGCGATGAGGTCAGCGGCAGCGTGACACTGGGAGCCTTCGGCGCCGCTTCGTTCTCCGGGACGCGGAGCTAGCGCGCGTACTTCCCTGATTAAAGTTGGTCGCCATGTCCGTTATGGGGACAGTCTGCATGTCGCTGTCGGCTCACAACGTGCCATATCGGGCGAGCGTCAGACACTTCCGCAATTCAACCGATGGCAGCCATTCCGCCGCGTCGTACCGGGTAACGCTTTGGGCCCGACACCGGACTCATGCACTGCATTGTAGCGCATACAGAACGACCGCCTCGCGGCGGCCTCTCCAAAACTCTGATTGAACTCGATCGCTTATACGGCTGCGGGAGCCGATGCCGTTGGCAAAGCATTCGAAACGTGTTTACGCCGCCACATCATGAACACCGCGAAAACCCCGAGGGCACCGGCAAAAAGCGGCAATGAACCCGGAAGCGGCGTAGCAGCGAGTTCCACGGAGACCGTGCCCCCGATGGTGGAACCAATGCCGCTGCCGTACAGCTGGAAACTTGTCAGACCGATAGCGCCCAGTGTGTCACCACCCACTGTGTCGCTGTAACCATACAAAGTATTTAATGCCGGGCCTGATCCTTGGAACTGAATAGTCGCGTCGGAGATATAAGTCTTACCATCAATAGCGAACTTTAAATTGGATATATTTTCCGTCTCGTAACCGGATGTCGGGGCCGCGACCGTAAAAGAGCCCGTTGCCGTGAAATCCGATCCGGTGATCCGCGTCCCGTAAGTCTGCGTCAGGGTGATATCATAAGTCAGAGTTGACGCGTGCGCCGACGATACAACAGCGGCGGCCGCAGCCGCCGCAACCATCAAAGCACCAAATCGGAACATCATTGACCCTCGTATTCCAGCCGCTCTGGCTAAAGCACATTATCGCTGCGATGCACAATGTATGCTAAGATTTGCATGCGCGAAATTTTCAACCGCGAAAAATGAGCCACGCCTAAATTCAAAACGGTTCGGGCCATTCTGGCTAAGCACGCATGTCGCGCTGCAACCAGCACGGACTATTGAACATCGCTGCCCGGTCCACTGCTATGATCGCTTCGTCAGGGGGACGCCCCGCCACCCCGAGCGGCGGGATATAAGGGAGAGACACGATGACGGCGGGTGAGACGAAATTACTGTTTCCGGGCCTCGCGGGATTTTACGCATCCTGGCGCGACATTGCCTACACGCTCATTCGGGTGGTTGTCGGCTATATTTTGCTGATGCACGGCTGGCTTAAAGTCGGCACTTTCGGTGTCGCCGGCGTCAGCGGTTTCATGGCCAAACAGGGATTGGAGCCCGCCACGGCGTTTGCGGTTGCGGCCATGATTCTGGAAACGGTTGGGGCCGTTTGCATCATCATCGGCCTGTTCACACGGTTTTTCGCGGCCGCGATTGCCATAGAGCTGGGCATTGCCCTGCTGGCGGCGCATCTCAAGGCAGGATTTTTCGTCAACAACGGCGGTTTCGAATACGTGCTGTTGCTCGGTATCGTGACGTTCGCGATTGCGATCCGCGGCGGCGGACCCTACTCGGTCGATCGCTTGATCGGCAAGGAACTGTAGAGTCGTACCGCGAAAAGCGAAATTAACTACGCACTTTCGGCGGATGCGTAGCACAGAGTTTGTGTTCGGCCTTTGAGTGCGGTTCGGCTTGGCCCAATCGGCTTCCCGACTTCGCTCGTGACAGCTTTTCACCAAACATTGGGGGAGGAAGATTATGCGCGCTACCATCTCACTTTTTGTGGTTGCTACAGCACTCGCCGTCGCGGCGTGTTCGCCCGGCCAGCAAGGCCCAAAGGGCGAGCAAGGCTCTGCCGGTCCACAGGGCGCAAAAGGGGAGCAAGGGCCTCCGGGCCCGCAGGGAGCAAAGGGCGAGCAAGGGATTCCAGGTCCGCAGGGACCTCGAGGTCCGAAGGGCGAACAAGGCCCGCCCGGTCCCGCAGGGCTGGCAGGTCCACCCGGCCCTCCGGGATCAAGCGGCCTGCGTGCGCTTAAGCGGGATCGGTGCGATACCAGCGCCAAGTGCGACCTCGAATGCAGCCCAGGCGAAAAGCTGGTTTCGGTGACCTGCCCTGGTGGAACGATAGAGATTTCAAAAACTGACGAAACGGCGACGTGCAGCGACAGTCCGGGACCGGCTTTGGCACTTTGCATTCGCCAATGATGTGTTCCGCCGCTTCCGACGAGAATTTCGCATGGTTAACCATTTGCTAATCCCTGCGAGATACCCGTAGAGCGCTGCTGGTACACACACCGACTCGACTCCTGGGCCCCGACCGACTGAGCACGTCAGGGCTATTCCCTTAACGGGGCGCCGAAACCAATGGCGGTGCTAGGCACTTGGAACGTCATAATCGCTCGACGCGACGGGTCGGAATATGCCGTCACCATATTACGCGGACATGCGCCTCAACGAGGCGAGGTGGTCGAGGTAAAGACATCCGGACAACCACTGCAGGCTCGGATCGACGCGGTTATCCATTTTCTACCAAGCGCTACAGGACTTGGAATCTGGCGGGTCAGCGCTACCGAGACTTTAGTTGCAAACACGGAATGTTCGGATGAGGAATCACGGGTGGTACGCGGATTGCTGGTGGCCGTGTGGCGCCGGCAGTTGTTGGGTACCGCGTCCCACGTATGTATGGGCTACGCGGCGTAAGAGAGCCTTTTCCGCAGAGCTCCGCCATGGGGCACACCACCGCGGCAATCACGCCCGTTCAATTTTTTAGTTGCCATCATTGGCATCTGGTGGTTCGACCCGATCGCTACGCCACTCGTCAAGCAACGCCTTAGCTTCTTTCAGATCGTGCGTGTCGAATCCTTCAGTGAACCAGCCGTAGGCCGCCTCATCACGGACGACATGTTCGGAGAGGGGTCAGATCGCGCCACTCTGGCGCTGTTCGCGTCTTGTGCGTTTTGTCTCCAACTACGGACATGTTGCTGTCGCAGCCAGGCCAATTCCGAAAATCATATCTATAGATATTGCGCGCCCGATCACGCTATCATGCTGTAATATTATCTGAGGTCGAAGAGTGCCTTTGACCCACGCCGGGGCTAAATCATGGAATTGCCAGGAGCGGGCTGCTTCTATGCATTAGCAGCGTTAGCGATGGCATTTGCCGGCTTTACCTCAATAGTCGTCGTTCTTCGGCAAGGCACAGGCAAGCCGCTCTCGCCACTTCATGTCATGTTCACCAGCGTCTATATCGAATTGGGATTGATGGCGTCGGCATTTGCCATGTTGGCTCCCGTACTGGCGCTCTTCGGGATACGCGAAATTTTGATATGGCAGATATCTAGCGCAATCATGATCGCCGCTTTGTTGCTTTGGTTATTTCTCTTTCCAATTCGTCGGAAAGTAGCTGCCCCTGAGGATAGGTTACCACTTCGATTTTATATTATGTATGGCTTGGGTGCTGGCCACAGCGTCGGTTATTTTCATTGGAAACTATTCGTCATATTTGGGGGATTAGCCTCGGGCGCCC
>JBAUGC010000287.1:0-5112 GCA_049679485.1 Xanthobacteraceae bacterium | reverse complement strand
GTTAGCAAGCGCGATCGCCTGGTCTTCATCCTTGACCCGGAAGAACAGCGCGACCGGACCTAAGAATTCCTCTCTGAAGGCGGGGTTGTTCGGCTTGATGTCGGTCAGGATCGTCGGCGCCATATATGATCCTGGACGATCGATACGCTTGCCGCCCATGACCACTTTTGCGCCGTGAGAGACCGCGCCATCGACCTGTTTTAAAAGGTCAAGCAAGGCCTGTTCCGAGGACAATGGACCGAGTGTCGTTTTCTCGTCCAACGGGTCGCCTGGTTTGAGAGCCGCAAGCGCGGCTTTAAACTTTTCCAGGAACTTGTCTGCGAGTTTATCGACGACGATGAATCGCTTTGCCGCGCAGCAAGTCTGCCCTGTATTGTACATCCGTCCCCACACCGCCCACTTTATGGTGTGTTCGAGATCGGCGTCTTCGAGGACAATGAACGCGTCGCTGCCGCCGAGTTCCATCGAGGATGGCTTGAGGTTCTTTCCAGCTCGTGCCGCGATGCTTCTGCCAGCGGCGACGCTGCCTGTCAGCGCCACGCCCTTGATTCGCGGGTCATCGACGACGCGGTCCGACTGATCGTGCGAGATCAGCAGATTGGTGTACAAACCAATTGGGGCGCCCGCCTCGATCAAAAGCTTCTCGAAGGCGATCGCGCATTGCGGGACGATGCCTGCGTGCTTCACCAACACGACATTGCCTGCCATCAAATGCGGACCGGCAACCCGGGCAAGCTGGTAATAGGGAAAGTTCCAGGGCTCCACGCAGAAGACTACGCCGATCGGGCTGCTTTCCATATGGCCTTCGCCAAGACTCGGATGGAGCTTCACCGGCGCGAGGAAGCGCTCGGCGTTCTTGGCGTAATAGGCGAGGATGCTCGAGCTGAACTCCACCTCGCCGCGGGCTTCACCGATCCGCTTGCCCATTTCGAGCGTCATCGTATGCGCGAACTCGTCAGCCTTCGCATGCATGATAGCTGCTGCCTTGGCGACGACGACCGCTCGCTCGGCATAAGTCTTTTGCCGCCAGGTCTCGAAGCAAGTTACGGCGGTGGCGATCTTGGTCTCGAGCTGTTTGTCCGTCAGCTCATCGAACTTTTTCAGGAGCTTCCCGGTCGCGGGGTTGAGGCTTTGATAAGTCATGACATTCGTCCTTATTGTTGTGAATCCCGTGCGGGTTATCGAATGAGGGAAAGTCAAGCGAGCCGCGCTCATTCGGCGTTGCTCCGGGGATAACCTTGACAATAGGTATCGGTAGACGGCGCGGTAGCCTCGGAAACTACTCAGATCGGGCGCGTGACGTCAGTTTCGGCTGACGGATGAGTTAGTTACGGCACTGCGCTGCCTTACATGCAAGGCGTCTCGGTTCCTGGCCTTCCACAATATTGCTGGTGAGCCGAATCTGCGCATCGCCCTTTCAACAGATTCGCGGCAATTGCTCACCGACTAGCATGTCGACGATCCGCCGACCGCCGAAAACGGTCCGCATGATCACTCGCCCCGCTTCGCCGGCCTGGACGCGTCCGATGACGCCTGCGCGCGCGCCGAGCGGATGTGCATGCATCGCGGTGAGCGCAGCCTCCACTCCGTCTGGAGGAACAATGGCGACGATCTTGCCCTCATTGGCCAAGTAGAGCGGATCAAGGCCCAGAATCTCGCAAAAGGCCTTGACCTCTTCGCGGATCGGCGTCGCCGCCTCGCCGATTTCGATCGCAACCTGTGAGGCATCCGCGATCTCATTGAGGACCGTGGCAAGGCCGCCGCGTGTCGGGTCACGCAGGAAGCGTATTCCTGGAGCAGCCGCAAGCAGCGTCTCGATAAGACCGTGCAGCGGTGCGCAATCGCTTTCGATCGGTGTTTCGAGCGCCATGTCGCCGCGGGCGCCGAGGATGGCTGCGCCATGATCCCCGAGGAGCCCGTTGACGAGGACGACATCACCCGGCCGCGCCAGATGCGCGCCGAGGATCAAGCCTTCGCGGATCACGCCGATGCCGGTTGTCGTCAGGAACAATTTGTCGCAAGCGCCTCTCTGTACGACTTTGGTATCCCCCGTGACGATTTCGACGCCCGCCTCCTTGGCCGTTTTCGCCATCGATCCGGCTATCTGCCGCAACAGATCGATGGTCACGCCCTCTTCGACGATCGCGGCGCAAGAGAGGTAGAGAGGCTTCGCGCCGCCGACCGCGAGATCGTTGATGGTGCCGCAGACCGCAAGCTTGCCGATATCTCCACCCGGGAAGAACAGCGGGTCCACAACGAAGGAATCGGTAGTGAAGGCCAGCCGATCGCCATGCGCTGCAAGCTCCGCGAGATCGAACCGAGCCTGATCCTCCAGTGGCGCGAGCGCGGCATTGTCGAAGGCATCAACGAACACATCGTCGATCAGATCCTTCATGGCCTTGCCGCCGCCACCATGGGATAGCGTCACGGTAGGAACATGGACCCTGCCGAGGGGGCGCGAGCGAATGAAGGGGACGACGTTCATTGCGCTGCCGCGTGCCGCTTGACGCCGCCATATTGGTAATATGCGGCGCAGGCACCTTCGGATGAAACCATCAGCGCTCCGAGCGGCATCTCCGGCGTGCAGGCCGATCCGAACACCTTGCACTGCCAGGGCTTGATAATGCCTTTGAGAACCTCGCCGCACTGGCAGGACTTGGGATCGGCGATTTTGACGCCCGGAATGGCGAATTTCCGCTCTGCGTCGAATTGTGCGTACTCGTCGCGCAGCTTCACTCCGGAATGATCAATTGATCCGAGGCCGCGCCATTCGAAGAACTCTCGCAGTTCGTACACGCGCGAGACCGCGTGGAGCGCCGCTGCGTTGCCTTGGTCCGGAACAATGCGCGCATATTGGTTTTCGACGTCGGCACGTCCTTCCTTGATCTGCTTTAAGACCATCCAGATCGATTGCAGTATGTCGAGGGGCTCGAAGCCGGCGACAACCATGGGTTTGCGATAGAAGTTCGCGATGAACTCGTAAGGCGCGGTGCCGATCACCATCGACACATGGCCGGGACCGAGAAAGCCATCGAGCTTTAGGTCCGGACTATCGAGAATTGCCTTTATCGTCGGGACGATTGTGATGTGATTGCAGAAGACCGAGAAATTCGGAACGTGCTCGCTCTCCGCCTGCAGGATCGTCAGAGCGGTTGAAGGCATCGTGGTTTCGAAGCCAAGCCCGAAGAACACAACCTCACGCTCGGGGTTATTGCGGGCAATCGCAAGCGCGTCCAGTGGCGAATACACCATGCGCACATCGGCTCCGTCCGCCTTTGCCTGCATGAGGCTCTTTCGCGAGCCGGGCACGCGCATTGCGTCACCGAAAGTTGCAAAAATCACCTCCGGGCGCTCAGCGATGCTAACGCAATCGTCGACCCGTCCCATCGGCAGGACGCAGACCGGGCATCCCGGCCCGTGCACGAGCTCGATCTGTCTTGGAAGCATACCTTCGATCCCGAAGCGGAAGATCGAGTGAGTATGGCCGCCGCAGACCTCCATGATGTGGAGCGGCCGGTCATAGGGAACGTCCATGGTCGCAACCAACGCCTCTATTTCCGTCACCAGGATGCGGGCCTTGGCGCCATCGCGAAATTCGTCGAGATATTTCATATCGCATAGCCTCCCTGCTGGGCTGCTGCAGATAGGTGGATCGCCTCGAGTTCGGCCTGCGCCTCGCCGAGTTCGGTCAGAATTTTCAATGTTTCGGCTGCCTCGGTCTCGTCGATACGGCTCATAGCGAAGCCGACATGGATCAAAACCCAATCCCCGACGCAGGACGAAACCGGATGCTCCTCGTCAACAATACAGGCGATGTTAACTTGCCGCCTGACACCGCTTACATCGACAGTGGCTAGCATCCGTTCGGCGTCGTCGATCTTTACGATGCGGCCTGGAATCCCGAGGCACATGGCGTACTTCCTTCGGTTTGATCTGTCTTGGCGTCGATAAGGTGCGCGGCGCCGATTGCCGCTTGGCCGAGCGCGAGACCGCCGTCATTCGCCGGGACTTGCGCGTGAGAGAGAACTATGAAGTTATTTTGTTTGAGGCGCCTGACAACTTCTTCGAACAGGGCGCGGTTCTGAAAGCATCCGCCCGATAGCGCGACGGTGTCGAAGCGCGGACCGCTATCGTCGTCGCTGCAGGCAAGCTTCGTGGCCATGGCGACGACGGCCCGCGCGAGACCCTTGTGGAAGCGCGCCGCCATCACCGGGGCCGGCGTCTTTCCGACGAGGTCGCCCAGGAGCGCCTGCCACATTGCGAGCGGCTCAATACAGAGCAGATGCGAGCCGCTGATATTCTGGATGGTGAACGGATAGCTGAATGCTTCGTCTCCGAGACGAAAGGTGCGTTGATCCATCATCGCCTCGAGCCTGGCTGCGGCCTCGCCCTCATAGGCCTGGCGTTCCCGGCAGATGTTGAGTGCCGCCGCCACCGCATCGAACAGCCTGCCACAGGACGAGGCCTTAGGCGTGTTGACGCCGTTACGCACCATCCAGTCTAGAATTGTTCGCGGTCTTCCCGAGAGATCGGCATATAGATCGAGCTCGGAGAAATTTGTCGCAAACTTGGCCCATCCCATCTCGGCCATCAGATGGGCGTAGAGGTTGCGCCAGGGTTCGCGCGCGGCTTGCGCGCCGCCGAGCATTGCTACGGGCTTAAAGGTGCCGAGCCTCTTGTAACGACGATAATCGGCGAGCAAAAATTCCCCACCCCAAAGAGTCCCGTCGTCACCCCATCCGAGGCCGTCGAGAACGATGCCGAGCACCGCGTGGGCATCAAGGGCTTGGCCGTTCTCAGCAAGGCACGCCGCGACATGGGCATGATGGTGCTGAACTTCGATCAGCGGCAGTAGGCTTTTCCGCGCCAATTCGCGAGCGAGTTTCGATGATAGATATTGGGGATGTCGGTCGGCAACGAGCGCGACCGGCGCGTGGTTGAAGAGTTCGGTGTAGAGTGCCAGAGTCTTGCGGTAATCGTCGAAGGTCGCGGCGTTCTCCAGATCGCCCTGGTGCTGCGAGAGGATAGCCGCGCCATCCTTAACCAGACAAAACGTCGCCTTTAGTTCACCACCCATGGCCACAAGCTCCGGTGCCGCTTCGAAGCCCGACG
>JBAUGC010000286.1:0-1854 GCA_049679485.1 Xanthobacteraceae bacterium | reverse complement strand
ACATGATGGTGACCACAAGCATTGATGCAGCCGGAAATGTTTATGTGCAGCCTGCCGAGGTTGCGTGTCAGTTCGAGATTGCGAAATCGACGGGTGATCTCCTGAGCAATCGGGATCGAACGCGCATTGGCGAGACTGCAATAGTCGAGGCCGGGACAGGAGATGATGTCGGTGATCAGATTGACATTCGGCGTAGCGACGCCGATCGCGTCTAGCTCGCGCCAAAGCGCCGGCAGGTCGCGCTGGGCGATGTGCGGCAATGCCAGATTCTGCTCGTGACCGACGCGGATTTCGTCGAACGAAAAACGCTCGGCAAGATCCGCAATCGCATCCATCTGCTCAGCAGTTAAATCGCCGGGCGTGCCGCCTTCAGGCTTTAGCGAAAGCGTGACAATGGCATATCCCGGCACTTTGTGAGTGGCGACCGCATTGTCGACCCACGCGTCAAAGCGGCGGTCGGCGCGGCGCACCGCGGCAAGTTCCGGTAGACTGTCATCGAGCTGCGCGTAGGCCGGATAGCGAAAGCGGGCAGCGATTTCGGCAAATCCCGCAGGATCAAGCGCGAGCGCACCGTCCTTGATTGCCTGCCACTCCGTTTCGACCTCTTTGGCAAAAGCTTCGGCGCCAAGCTCGTGCACCAGGATCTTGATGCGGGCCTTGTAGATGTTGTCGCGCCGGCCGAACTCGTTGTAGGTGCGCAGGATCGCCTCGACGTAACTCAGCACGTCGCGTTTGTGCAGGAATGGTTTGATCGTCTTGGCCAGAAATGGCGTCCGTCCGAGGCCGCCGCCAACCATAACCTCGAAGCCAATCTCGCCCGCACCGTTGCGATGCAGCCGAAGCGCCAGATCATGTACGCGCAACGCGGCACGATCGTGGCTCGATGCACCGACCGCGATCTTGAACTTCCGCGGCAGGAACGAAAATTCCGGATGCAGCGTCACGTGCTGACGAACCAGCTCGGCCCAGACGCGCGGATCCTCGATCTCGTCCGGCGCCACGCCGGCCCACTGGTCCGTGGTGATGTTGCGCACGCAATTGCCGCTGGTTTGCATGCCGTGCATGCCGACACTGGCGAGCGCAGCCATGGCGTCGGGCAGTTCCTCGAGCTTGATCCAGTGATACTGAATGTTCTGCCGCGTGGTGAAATGGCCGTAGCCGCGATCGAAGCGCCGCGCCACGTGCGCCAGCATGCGCATTTGAGCCGAAGACAGCGTCCCATAAGGAATGGCCGTGCGTAACATGTAGGCGTGAAGCTGCAGATAGACGCCGTTCATCAGGCGCAACGGCTTGAATTCGTCCTCGGTCAGTTCGCCTGATAAGCGGCGCGTGACCTGGTCACGAAATTCCGCGACCCGCTCGGTAACCAGCGTCCGGTCGAAATCGTCGTAGACGTACATACCGCGTCGGCTTTTCTATTTTTGCGCGGCTATATGCGCGCGTGATGTTTTTCTGGAACCACGCTGCTAAGCTTGGACATCGTCGGTAAATCGATCGTCGGCCCACGCAACCGAATACGCTCGCGTAGATTTCCGGGCCGGACTTCACCGTCCCGGGTCAGATTGACCGGCGCGATATACGAGCCGACTGCGCGCAGATCATCGGCGACAGCGGCCTTTACCAGCACCTGCGCGGAGGCCGCATCGGTTGCCACGGTGGCGGCCGCAAGTGCGGTGGTCCAGCCGCCGTCGGCACGCCGGTACACTACCGCGCCATCGCCGACCCGGTTGGCGGTGACTACGACCGGTCCGGTGATTTTGATTTTTTGCTCGAGCGGCGAGGTCATGGCGAACTCCTGATGGAGAACCTGCGGGCCGGGAAAGGGGCCCGACAAAGAATGATCTTCTATATAGG
>JBAUGC010000285.1:0-2295 GCA_049679485.1 Xanthobacteraceae bacterium | reverse complement strand
ATCCGGAGCTATCGGTTCCGCCGAGCACGGCACGGCCGCTGGTCGGGATCTGAAAACCGGTGAGGCAATTGACCAGCGTCGTCTTGCCGGCGCCGTTTGGACCGATCAGACCAAACACCTGACGCCGCTCGACGCGCAGGGAAACGTCCGCGATTGCAGTCAGTCCGCTGAACTGAACAACGACAGCTTCCGCACAGAGCTCCGCAGCATCGCTCGGCGCTGACGCAGCAACCGGAAGTACGTTAAAGCGCATGCGATCGGACGCCCTCACAGGACCCCAACACGTTTACATGGCCTAGCCTTCATGGCAAACTGCTCGACGCTGGGGCTGGCGAGTTCACGAAAAAGCCAACGGCGGTTTCCGTCCAGTTGGAACGTCGATCGACTCGCTTGCAAGAGCCGTACTTGCAAGAACCGTGCTAAGGGGCCTGGCGCGTTCGCCTCAAAGAACAGATCAGGCATTACCGGGGTCAGAACAGGGGTAGTCGCATGAGACGTCATCTAGTCGCGGGCGGGCTCGCCGCCGCGGGCTTGTTAATGCTCTTGTCGGCACCGCAATTGCGGGCCGCACAGGATATCGTTCTCGGATTGTCAGTGGCGATGTCAGGGCCGATGGCCGCGTACGACGACAACGGCGCCAAGATGACACAGGTTTTCGTCGACGACGTGAATGCCAAGGGCGGCCTCCTTGGACGAAAGCTGCGCGTCGTAACGGCCGACACGAAATCGGACCGCGCTGAAGGCGCCAAAGCTGGCCAAGAAGTGCTTCGCGAGGGCGCCGACGTCGTTTTCGGCACCTGCGATTATGATTTCGGCGCTCCGGCGGCGCTGCAGGGACAGAAGGCCGGCAAAATCACTGTCTTCATGTGCGCCGAAGATCCGAAGGCCGGCATTGCCGGCATCGGACCGTTCTCCTTCACGTCGTCAGTTGCCGCGCAGGTGCAAGGCGCGGTGTTCGGCGAATGGGGCTACGAGAAGAAGGGTTGGCGCACCGGTTACGTGCTGCTCGACGACTCTATCGAATACGACAAGTCTATTTGTGCCGGCTTTGATTGGATGTTTCCGAAAAAGGGCGGCAAGATCGTCGAGCATGACGTCTTCAAACAAAACGACGCTTCGATCGCCTCCCAGGTGACGCGGCTGCGCAACGCGATCGCCGCCCAGAAGGTCGACGTGATCATGTTATGTACCTACCTTCCAGGCGGCGGCAGCGCTACGCGGCAGATCCGGGCAGCAGGCATCGACTTGCCGATCGCCAACGGCAGCTCGATGGACGGCACGTATTGGCTTGATGCGGTGCCGAACCTGTCGAACTTCTACTTACCGGTGCAGGCGTCGATTTACGGCGACGACCCGCACCCTGAAATCAACGCACTCATCAAACGGTATACGGAAAAGTTCAAGGAACCGCCGGTCACGCAATACGCGTTTCCGATCTACGCCTGGTTGCAGCTCTGGGCCAGGGCGGTAGAGAAAGCCGGCACGACCGACGCAGCCAAGGTCGTGGCAGTGATGAACACGTTCAAGGATGAGCCGACTATTCTCGGCCCGCGCAGTTTCAGCAGCACGCTGCACATCCAGGATCGTGCACCCTACTTCATCGTCGAGATCGCCAATCGAAAGGGCAAAGTGATCGACCAGTGGCGGATCAGCGAAGCCATTCCGCCCAACGTGCTGTACCGGAAGAAATAAGCGGCACTTTGGTTTGTTGAATGATGCGTGGCGGACGGCGTTCCCTCGGGGCGCCGTCCGTTGCGTTTGTGGATCTCATTCGTCGCATCTGAGAATCCCGGCTGTCGGAGGGACCCGAATGGCTGTTCTAACAACTTCGGCGGGAGGCGCGAACGCCTCACCATCCGCGACGCGCAGCGTGCTCTTGATCGGCGCATCCCGTGGACTGGGCTTGGGATTAACGAAACTGTTCGCCGCCCGCGGCTGGAACGTGGTGGCTACCGAACGAAGCGACTCCGCCGGCCTTAAATCCGCAGCGGCAAACGCGGCCGGCCGGATCCGGATCGAGCGCCTCGACATCAACGATCATGACGAGGTCAACGAGTTGCATCGCCGGCTTTCTGACGAACTGTTTGACGTTGTTTTCATCATCGCCGGCGTGCACGATGATACGACCAAACCGATCCATGAAGTTCCAGTGCCGGAGGCGGCACGTTTATTCATCACCAATGCCCACAGCCCGATCTACGTGGCGGAGGAGATTTTTGATCGCCTGACGCCTCGTGGCACGCTGGCGATCATGTCGTCGCGGATGGGCAGCTTGGCGCTGGCACCGACTTACGC
>JBAUGC010000284.1:0-4012 GCA_049679485.1 Xanthobacteraceae bacterium | reverse complement strand
CCTTTGCCCTTGGGGGTTACCAACGTCGCGCAGGTACCCTTCGGCACGTACTTCCAAGCATTGGATTGATAGTCGGCGTTGGCGGTGCCGGCGCACGTGGTGCCGGGTCCGGCGGCGCAGTCGTTATCGCCCTTCAGGGCAATGCCGAAGCACTTGTCCATGGTTGGCTGCGGCGGCTTAGGCCCTGCGAAGGCCGGCGCGGTAATCATTGCCAGTGCGGTCGCAAAGGAGCTCGCGATGGCGGCCGCGAGGGCTGTTTTTGCTTTCATGGCGAATTCTTTCCGAGACAATCGACCAACGCGGCCGAGCACACCCCTATTTCATAGCATAATTGTGTCGATCCGCTCCCGGCAAAATGGCCTGGGCGTGAGCAGGAGGTTCGCAACTATTTTACTTTCATTGCGTTGGTTGCTTCCCATTCCGTGTCCGGCGGGCAATCGATGAATTTCGTGCACCGCTCCAGCATTATACGCGCGGGTGCATCGTGCGGGCGCACCGCCTGGAGTTTTTGGAAAAACATCACGGCGCCATCAAAATCGCGTGCCCGATAAGCCGCAAGCCCGGACTCATAAAGTGCGACCCATCCCGGCGGCTTGGTGCCGGGCTCAGCGACATCGAGCAATTCGTAGATCGCCAGTCCGCCGACGCGGCCGTAGACCATCAGCCGATCAAGCTCACGCACATGAATGCGATCGCCCGCGAGGCGGCGGGTTTCCTCGCCGATGATGATCTCGGTGCTGTACTCTTTGTTGGCGCCTTCTAGGCGGCTGGCGACGTTTACCGCATCGCCGATAACGGTGTAGTTGAGCCTGTACTCCGATCCGATATTGCCGACCAGCATGTCGCCGGAATTGATCCCGATCCGGGTCTTGAGCGGCCGGCCGGTATCGTCCGCCAGTCCGGATGCTTGCAGTGAGCGCTGACAGGCAAGCGCCGCCCGGCAGGCGTCGACCGCGTGATCGGCGTTGCTGAGCGGCGCACCCCAGAAGGCCATCACCGCATCGCCGATAAATTTGTCGATGGTGCCGCCGTTGGCGCTGACTTCATGGGACATGATGTCGAGATACCCAGACAATAGCGGGATGATCCGGTCGCCCATCCGCTCGGACAGGCCGGTAAAGCCGGCAATATCGGTGAACATCACTGTCAGTGCGCGAATCGAGCCGCCGGGGCGCGGTTCGACGCCCTCGCGCAGCAGCATCCTCACGAGGTCGGCGGGTATGTACTTACGAAAAGCAGCAAGGCCGCCGGCCATATCGGCGATGGCGCTCGACAGGTTCTCAAGTTCTGTAACGCGCGACGGATGCCGGCGCACCTGATCGAGCTCGAAGCGTTCAACGCGTTTGATCTCGTCGACCACCGTTAACAGCGGAGCGGCAATGATTCGTCTGGCCAGCCACGCCGAAAGAATGCCGGCGCCAATGATCAGGATCGCGAGCCCGATAAACAGATACCGTATCGTCGTTTCGATCGGCCCCAAAAACTCAGCTTCCGGGATGACCGTGGCAAGCGTCCAGCCGGGGAAATCAAGAGGCGTCAGCGTGACGGCGTAGGCGTTCTCGCCGGCGACGTAGCGCATCGGATGCGCGGTCTTGCCGCCACTGTCGTACGCATTGCCCGCCTCCTTCATCGCGCCCTGGGCAATCGGCAGCAGCGGCTGATCCGCTCGCTGCATCTTGACTTCATCGGCGTCCGGATCGGGCGCGGCAACGACCTTGCCGTTGCGGCCGAGAATGAAGGCGGCTCCGGTTTTCCCGACGGACAATTGCGACAGGAATTGCGCCAGCCTGGTGTTTTCGATGATGACGGCGAGCACGCCTTGCCGCTTTTGATAGACGTCCACCGGGCCGGCATAGGCGATCGCCGGGCGCCGGCCTACCGGAAAGTCCGTGACCTCGAACCAGCCCGGTTCCTCGCTCTCAATGCTTTTGCGGTACCATTCCTGATCGGTGACGACATAGTTGGTGTCTTCGAACCGGCGTTTCTCGAATTGAATGTCGCCGACCACGACCTGATAGGTGTCGACGCGGCGTTTGATTGCACCTTTGACCGGCGCGATCTCCATCATTTCCAGGCTGAGGTCGCCGAGCTTGTGTGCGGCAAAGAAATCGCCGTTCGGAAAGCCGAAAGCGACCCAGGAGATGCTCGGCTGCGATTGCAACTGCGATAGAAAGACAAACTCTCGTTTGTCGGCCTCGCGCGTTCCCAGTACGTTTTGCACGAACAGGGTGCGGATCGCGATATGCGCGGCGGTTGCCTGCGTCGTGATGGTGTTGAGTTCTTTCTGCACGGCAGAGACGATCTGCTCGTCGATCGTCGCTGCGAGCGTGTGGCTGTTGGCCTCGGCTGTCCGCCACCACAGCAAATGCACGCCGATCGCGCTGACCATGATCGACGCGAGCACCAGGCTTGAAATCGCAAGGCGGATGCCTATTCGCATAACGATCTCAGCTCACGTGTGCTGGTCGCTTTTTTCGCGTTCCAGCGCCGCGCGATCCCATTTCGCCAGATTTGCGGCGGCCTCGTAGGTTTCCTGCAGAAATCCAAGCAGCAGTGCATCCGGGTCGAGCGCCTGCCTGACAGCGTCATAGGGCAGAATAAACTGTCCAAGGTCCTTGTTGTAGGAGGCCTCTGCGGTGCGAAGCTTAGTGTCGCCGTAGCCTTCTGGTTCGGGATAGGCATACGCGTAAAACGCAGCTTGCCCGAAACCGCCGTTACCCGGCCAGAAACCGCAGCTCGAAACTTCGTGGGAATAAGCTTCTGCCATCACCCAGCTGGCAACGTTGGGGGTGGTGCCTTTGGGCGGGGGCGCGGTGCGGCCGGAGAAACGCGTGACCGCGAGATCGAAACTGCCCCAGAAGAAATGCACCGGGCTTACTTTGCCGATGAAGCGGGCGCGGAATTCGTTCATCACGCGGGTACTCTGAACGATGGCCTGGCGAAAGCGCGACACATATTCGGGATCGTATTGGGCATGCGCGCGATCTTGCTCAAACGGCACCGCGTTCTCGATCTCGGAAGGCATCGTCCAGATGTGGACGTCGATACCGAGACGGCGCAGGTGCTGTATGAACTCGGCGTAGAAGTCGGCGACCGACATCGGCGCCAGCGCGAAACTCTCGACCCGACCGTCGCTGGTCGCGATGCGAACGAGATGATCGACAAAATCGAAAACGATATCGAAGCTGCGGCCTTGATGGACATTGGCCGGGGCGACGAGCCCGCGCGAATTCAAATGGAATGTCGCGTTCCACCAATGATTGACGAGCGGCGTCGACTTGATCCGCACCTTGCCCGCGATCTGCGTCCAACGGTGCAGGGTCTCGCAGGTGTCGGTCCACGCGGCTAGCGGCAGGTCCGGCCAGAACGAATGGGCGCTCATCGCAGTCCCTCAGCGTGCCTGATAGCCAACCCGAACGGCGCGCCGTCAACTATTTACCGCGCCGTGTAGCGTCGTGGGAAGAAGCGTGACCTCAATCGCGCCGCGGGCCGGTCGATCAACTGCGATATCGCCCCCGCCAGCGCCCGATTTGCTCGGGTTTGAGACGGCTGCCCGCGACGCGATGGAACGCCGAGCGCAAGAACGGCATCGGGTCATCCCATGACAAAGCCGACTTGGCTTCGCAGCCCAGCGCCCATGGCAGCCAGGAGGCGAACGGCATGCCGCTGGCGCGCGCGGCTGGGAGATCCTTCCACATCCGGCACCAGCGGATGCCTGCATTGATCCGCCTGACCGGCGGACGCGGCATTCCCACGAGGTCGGCATAGACCATCGCCGGAATGTTCACGCCGGCGATGGCGCCGGCGTGATGCCACAGATTGAAGCGGGGGTTGATTTCCAGGAGACGGAGGTTGCCCCGGGGATCGCGCTTGAAGTCGAGTTTGGTCACTCCAGTGAGTGCCAGGCGTTCCACGATAGTACGCCCATGTCGGCGCACATCGTCGGTTTCGGTAATCTCGAGTGCGCTGGTGTGACCGTAGCACAATGGATAGGTGCGGATCTTTCGGCCGG
>JBAUGC010000283.1:0-6763 GCA_049679485.1 Xanthobacteraceae bacterium | reverse complement strand
CGCCGGCTGAGGGCGCAGCCGCTGGAGGCGGCGCGGCGCCGGGTGCTGTGCCGGCGGCCGGTGCTGGCGGGGCAGCTGAGAAGAAGTGAGGTTCCGCGCGGCGGGACAAAGCCGATGCTGCTCCTGGTCGGGTTAGGAAATCCGGGAGCGCGCTACGTCGGCAACCGCCACAACGTTGGCTTCAGGGCGGTCGAGGAAATCGCGAAGCGCCACGGCATCGGGCCGTGGCGCCGGCGCTTTCAGGGTGTCGCCTGCGAGGGACCACTCGACGGCCAGCGGGTGCTCCTGCTCCTACCGGGGACTTTCATGAACGAATCGGGACGCGCCGTCGCCGAGGCGGTGCAGTTCTACAAAATGCCGACCGGCGGCGTCACGGTATTCCATGACGAAATCGAACTGCCGCCCGGCAAGGTTCGGGTCAAAGTCGGCGGCGGCATTGCGGGCCACAACGGATTGCGCTCGCTCAGCGAGCATATCGGCAACGAGTATCGCCGCGTGCGCATCGGCGTCGGTCATCCCGGCCACAAGGATCTGGTGGAGCATTACGTCTTGAGCGACTTTGCCAAGAGCGAACGCGGTTGGGTCGGCGCGCTGGTTGCCATTCTTGCCGACAATGTCGATTTTCTCGTCCGCGGCGAAGATGCGAGCTTTCAGAACAAGGTGCACCTCGCCATGATCGCCAAAGGTTTTGGCGATCAATTGGAGCGTGAGCCACCGATCAACAGGCAATAATCATCCATGGGCTTCAAATGCGGCATCGTCGGCTTGCCGAATGTCGGCAAGTCGACGCTCTTCAACGCGCTGACCGAAACGGCCGCGGCGCAAGCGGCGAATTATCCGTTCTGCACCATCGAGCCGAATGTCGGCGAGGTTGCGGTACCGGACCCGCGGCTGGAGACGCTGGCTGCACTTGCCAAATCCGCAGCTATCGTTCCGACACGACTAATCATCGTCGACATCGCCGGCCTTGTTCGCGGCGCCTCGAAAGGCGAGGGGCTTGGCAACCAGTTCCTGGCCAATATCCGCGAAGTCGATGCCATCGCTCACGTGGTGCGCTGCTTCGAAGATACCGACGTGACCCACGTCGAGGGCCGCGTCGACCCCATCGCCGACATTGAGACCGTGGAGACCGAGCTGATGCTGGCCGATCTCGACAGTTTGGAACGGCGGGCCGATGGTCTCGCCAAGAAAGCGAAGGGCGGCGACAAGGAGGCCAAGGAGGCGCTCGATCTCATCAATCGCGCGCTGGCTTTGTTGCGCGAGGGCAAGCCGGCGCGGCTGACCGGACGTAAGCCCGAAGAGGAGCGGGCTTTCCACATGCTCGGGCTCCTCACCGCGTTGCCGGTTCTGTACGTCTGCAACGTCGATGAGGCGTCCGCGGCGAGCGGCAACGCGTTTTCGCGCAAGGTCGAATCGCGCGCCAAGGAAGAGGGGGCGGCGGCCATCGTGATCTCGGCGAAAATCGAAGCGGAGATTGCGGTGCTGTCGCGTGAAGAACGCGGTGAATATCTGTCCGCCGTCGGTCTCAAGGAGGCCGGTCTCGACCGCCTCATTGGCGCCGGCTATGTGCTTCTTGATTTGGTGACCTTCTTTACCGCCGGACCGAAGGAGACACGCGCGTGGACGATTACGCGCGGCACCAGGGCGCCGCAGGCTGCCGGCACCATCCACAGCGATTTTGAGCAAGGGTTCATTCGTGCAGAAACCATCGCCTACGACGACTACGTTGCCTGCGGCGGCGAAAGCGGCGCGCGCGACGCCGGCAAAATGCGGCTTGAGGGCAAGGACTATGTCGTGCAGGACGGCGATGTCATGCACTTCCGCTTTGCGAATTAAGCGCAAATTGAGCGACGTTTACAGCGCGTCGAGGTTACTGATTTCCGAAGCCTGATCCCTGATTTCTAATCGCGCCGAGATGCTCGTTGATGCGGAACACAATCAGCACGAATTCAGCGATGATACGCGAAAGCACAATACCGATACAGGCGCCGAGCAGGCTGGCGATGAGAAAGATCATCCCGACAAAGGGATTGAAGGCCATGGTCGTAAGCGAGGATACTGCGCCGGCGAGACCGAGCAGGACCGAAATAACGACGGCGAGCCAGTAAAAAACCTTGATGAAGGTGGGCGTTACGAACCTTTCCCACTGGAACAAGTCGTCGATGCCAAGCATGCATCTGCCTCCTGCGCCGGACCGCGCCTAAACACGCAAAACCCTGCTTCTTGAGAATCTGGCACAGACTGCACCCCGCGATTGCAGCGGTCAATCGAGTGCGATTTCTGACGATTCCCCGGACATAGATCTTGCCGCGCGGCACAGTATGGCGCTGCTGCGATGCAAGGCTGTCAATTTTACGGCGCCGGAACGCGGCCTAAGGCCAGTTCCCTCTGTTGCGAACCCTTCCCAGGAACGCTGATCACGCGAAGGCGTTGGGCCCTCAGGCTCAACGTTCCGTCGGCACAGATACATGGAGCTCGCTATGAGAAATTGTATCCGTTTTATCGCTCTCGGCGCCATGCTCATGGCCGGGACATCGCTGGCATACGCCCAGACGGTTATCGCCAATCAACCGGTCGAGACGGTGATCGCTCAGCAACCCGGTTCGATGCTTATTGCGCAGGAGCCGATGGCGGTGCCGCCACCGGGCGTAGTGGTGACGCAACCGGCGCCGGCTGTCGCGGTCCAAACGGTCGAAACCGTGCGGACTGTCCGATCGACGACCACGCTCCGGCGCAGGGTTGCGGGCCGTCCACTACGCACTGTGACCACGACACGAACCACCGTGCGCGAACGCGTCGTTCCCGCTCCAACGGTCATGGCGGCCCCAATTACCCCGGCAGTCCGGGCCATCGCTCAGCCGGGCTATACCGAGGTCGTCGCCGCGCCGGGAGCCGCATTGACTTATCCGGCACCGCTATATGACGTCGTAACGGGCGCCGCAGTGGCCCCACTGGCGTCCCCGGCGCCAACGGGAGTGTTTACGCAGCCGACGGTCGGCGGCGCCGTGGTTACGCCGCTGCCTGCCTACCGTTACGTCTATGAGCCTGAGCGCATCCTGGTGATCGACGCCAACTCCGGCATCGCGGTGCAGGCAATCCCCCGGTGAGCGTTTTGAGTTGATCGTACGCGGCGGCCCGCTGCCGTTGCGGCAGCGTGGCTGTTTGGACATGGAGGAAGCCATGAAGCAGATTCCCGATTGGATCACGGCGTTCGTGCTCGCGGGCGCGACCTCGGTGGCCATCATCACGGGCGTCAACGTTGCTGCCGCCCAAACCGCTGATATCGATGAAGTGGCGAATGCAAACGGTGTCGCGCCAAAACTCGAATTAACCGCCGCACAAAAGAGCGCTATCTACCAAGCCGTCCACAACGACAAGAGCAAGGTCGCGCCGAGTCATTTCGCGACCAATGTCGGAGCCGACGTGCCGCCGATGATCGAACTCTACACGCTCCCCGACGACATCGTGGCCGACAATCCGGTGACGAAGCTATATAAATTCACCAAGGTGGAGGACCAGGTGGTACTGGTTGATCCGACCAAAATGCGCGTCATGGCTGTGATCGGGCCGAACTCCCCGGCGTCCCGCTGAAGCTACTGCGCGGCGTTTTTTGCCGCCGCCGCAACTGCTTTGGGCAGGGCGTCGAGGTAGGGGCCCATGAAGAACGCTTCGCCTGAGCCCTCGCCATAATAACGATCATAAGCGTCAATCATCGCCCGGACCGGAGTGAGGCAGGTCGGCATGGAGTTGACGATCAAATCGCCAAGTATCCCGGCCGCTTTTCCGCCATAGCGGGGATCGGCGATGACGGTGCCGATGATGCACCGGGTCGCCGAACGCACAAGCGGTTCGGTCGCCGCGATCTTCTCTTGTGTTGTCAAGTTTGCTGGGCCGGGCGCGTCTGGTGGGGGATCGGTAGCCACGGCGAGGATGAGCGCCGTGCTAAAAAGCGGTGCGATCAGCATTCGTTCTCCTTCACCCGGCGGCGCAGCCATAACGGGCGGAATCGCTGCCGGTCAATCCTTTTTCGCAATGCGGCAAGCAGGTGCTTTTTGGTTTCGCGCATTGAAACTGCTATAGTTCCCGCGGCGGAACACGGAGCACCGAAATGATCTTGCCCAAGGCGCTGGCAGTTGGCCTTCAACTCATCCTGCCGGTTGCGGGTAACGCCGACACTGTTCCCAAGCTCAACGTGGAACAGGTGTGCGACGGTATCGCTAAGCAGGGCGGCGTTACCTTTCATGATCCCGCCATCGCCCAGGAAAAAAAGAACTGTCTCGACAGCGAGCTGGCGATCCGTGACGAACTGCTCAAACAATGGCCGAGCTTCTCGCCGGCCGATAAAACCCATTGTGTGAACGAATCGGTCATGGGGGGAGAATCAAGCTACACCGAGCTCCTCACCTGTCTGGAAATGGCGCGCGATGTCAGGGCCATGCGCACCGAGCAGGACAACGCCGTGACCGAGTCGAGCAAGTCCCCCGCCAAAGGCCAGAAGCCCCAGCACTAGCTCTAGTACGCCACAAGAATTTCGCTGATCGTAGGATTGAGCGCGCGCAGTGCCGCGTCGGCGGAGGTGAATTCCCGGTCAGCGGGCAAGGCCCCGACTGCCGAAGCAGAAGCAGTCGACGTCGGGCGCAGGCTAATGCCGATCTTGCAGCCCCCGGCAGGTGAGGCCAGGGTGCCGCCATTCCAATTGGTCAACGTCGCGACACCGTTTTTGTCGAACCCCGACAGCTTGAACGGTTTGCCGTTGAGCTGCTCCAATTCCGCCAGTGTCAGCCCGAGGTGGAGTTCGCCCGGAGCGGTCCATTCGGACGTCCCATTAATCACGATGAGATGGGTATCGCTGCGGTTCGACGGTCTCGACCACCACACCTCCAGACGGCGTTTAGGGTCTTTTGCAAACAGCACACTCGCCATGGTCTTGCGGCCGTTGCCGCCATCGACCTGCGTGAAGGTGACGTTCCTCGATCGAAAAGCCTTGGCGAGCTTAACTTGGTTCGAGTCGCGCCCGAACGCTCCGCTACATGTCACGACGAAAGGCGCGGCGGTCCGCGATGTTATTCGGCCAGCCGCGCGTGCTTCCCCAACATCGTCTGTTCCGCGGTTGGCGGCACGCGAGTGGCCCACGTGACTTGGCTCGTCCACCCCGCCCGGCATCGGTTGAATCATCTGCGACGGCGCCAGTTGATCGTCCGCATCGAGGTCGGGATCGTGCTCGAAGGCGGGAGCTGCCGTTTGCTTGCGTTTCGGCCTGGCCGGTTGCGCCGATGCAGGCGTGTCTGCCTCGTCGTTCATAATCGAAGGTTGTGCGGATGACTGCTGAGGCTGCTGTGCTAACAGCGTGCCAGCCGTCGCCAGGCTCAGACCAGTAAGCAACGCCACCCCAATCAACCGTCGATACATACTTCAGGCGCCTCCCGAACGCGCAGCGGCAATTTAGCATAACATAGCCGGCGAAATGTTGGCCGCGGCGTTTGGCGACGGACGCTGCTGCCGATCGCCGCATCATCGTACTACCGGGGAAAACGCATCGTGCAGCTTCAGCAAAATACCGACCGTATACAGACGACACACATTGGTAGCTTGCCGCGTCCGCATCATCTCCTCGATGTCATGAAGGCGAAATACAGCGGAGAGCCTTATGACGCGGCGGCGTTCCAGGAAGCCCTGCGCAAGGCCGTGGCCGATGTGGTGCGCGAGCAGGTTCAATGCGGCATCGATATCGTCACCGATGGCGAATTTTCCAAGCCCGGATTCTTCACCTATATCCGCGAACGGCTGGAAGGCTTTGAATCGCGCCCGGGCCTTAAGTTGAAGCTGTTTGAGCAGGAGGTCGCGGCCTTTCCGGAATATTATGCGGAATATTTCAAGCGGGCGATGACCGGCGGTGCGATCGTTTCGCTCCCGCCGGTCGTTTGTGTCGGTCCGGTCAAGTACCGTGGCGAAAAGCTCGTCCAGATCGACGTTGCGAACGTGAAGGACGCCGCCGCTGCGGTCGGCGTCGCCAACGAGCATGTCTTTCTGCCGGCGACGGCCCCGTCCGGCGTGGGACGGAACGAGTACTACAAATCAGACGAAGACTATTTCCACGCTCTGGCGACGGAAATGAGCAAGGAATACCGCGCGATCGTCGACGCGGGCATTCTTGTGCAGATCGACGACCCGTTCCTACCGGACATTTTTTTCGAGGTCGGCCTCGACGACGGGCAAAAAAGGCGGCGGGCGCAAATCTACGTCGAGGCCATCAATGCGGCTATCAAGGGTATTCCCGCGGAGCGCGTCCGCTTCCACACCTGCTATGGCATCAACGAAGGCCCGCGAATCTACGAAGCGGCGCTCGCGGACATCATCGAATACGTCCTGAAGATTGACGCCGGCTCTTACAGCTTCGAGGCCGCCAATCCGCGCCACGAGCACGAATATCACCTGTTCGAGCGCGTCAAAGTCCCCGACGGTAAGGTTCTGGTCCCCGGCGTCATTACTCATGCCAGCAACATAGTGGAGCATCCCGAACTCATCGCCGAACGCATCATCCGCTTTGCGCGGCTGGTGGGCCGGGAGAACGTCATCGCCGGCGCCGATTGCGGATTTTCGTCGCAGGCTTTGTACAAGACCGAAGTGCACCCGACGGTGGTCTGGGAGAAATTCAAAGCCATGCGCGCCGGCGCGGACATCGCCACACAACGGCTATGGAGCTGATATTCGTGGAACGACTTCGGTTCGCCGGCTGGCAGCTTTATCTCTGCCTGGTTTTTCC
>JBAUGC010000282.1:0-10856 GCA_049679485.1 Xanthobacteraceae bacterium | reverse complement strand
CTTCCATGGCGCGACGCTCCGCCAGGCAGGAAACGCCAGTCGAGACATCGCGATTGGACACGGTGCCGGCGCCGATGATCGTGCCGGCCTCCAGTTCGCGCGTATGCGCGGCGTAGGCGATGAGCTGCGCGAAATTGAAGTAAGAATCGACGGCCGCGTTTGGGCGGCCAAGCGCAACGCCATTGATGGCACTTTGCACCTGACAACTGAGCCGGCAGCCCGACCAGGCAGCACCGAAGCTGTCGGGCGTTGCCGCTACCGGAGTAAAGGCCGTCGCCGGCTTCGAGTGGATGAGGCCCAGGCCTTTCGCCGCCTCGCCCGGCAACAGATTTCGCAGCGACACGTCATTCGCCAGCATGATCAGTTTGATATGGCGTTCCGCGGCGTTCTCCGAGATCCCCATTGGAACGTCGTCGGTGACGACAACGATTTCCGCTTCGAGGTCGATGCCCCAATCTTCGTCGGCAAGCAGGATCGGGTCACGCGGCCCGACAAAACTGTCGGAGCCGCCCTGATACATAACTGGATCGTGATAAAGGTTGGGAGGCAATTCGGCGCCGCGCGCTTTCCGCAACCGCTCCAGATGATTGAGGTAGACGCTGCCATCACACCATTGGTAAGCGCGCGGCAAGGGCGAATGCATGCCAGCCGGCTCGATCGCCACTCCAGCTGCCGGATCGGCGAGCAGCGTTTCCGAGACACGTTCGAGACCGTCGGCACAACGCTCCCAATCGTCGAGAGCGCTCTGAAGCGTGAAGGCGATCTGCGGGACCGGAATTGCGCGACTAAGGTCATCGCTCAGCACCACGAGCGTTCCGTCCCGGCCACCCTGCTTTAGCGATCCAATTTTCAAGTCCCAGGCCTTTCCGATCACGTCACGCGGTTCACGTCGCAAGCACGCCCTTCGCTCGATCTCGCCGACTTTCAGGCGCCGGCCCGCCGTGCTTCCTTTGTCGCCGCGGGCATGGCGGCACCAAACGATTTGCCGGCGCCGCGGACAACGTCGATGAGCTCGTGCGAGTCGCGTTCAAGCTCATTCGCACGCCAGGCCACATGTCCATCAGGTCGCACAAGAACGAGTTTGCGCTCATAAAGCTCGGCAATCTTTTCATCGCCGATCGGTACTATGGCCAACGGCACGTGGCGGAACCGTGCCGCCTGATCGAGGGCGTCGACATCACCGGCATCGGCGCCAAGGTTGAGCAGGACGTATCCACGGCCGAACAGATCCAAGGTGGAGCGGCCGTCGGGCAAATATGCGTGGGGAGCGCGATGTCCCGGCCGGGCAGTCGGAACGTAGGTAATTGAATCATCCGGCGTCGGGGGGGTGCCGTCGGGAATGCAAATCGGCGAGTTCTCGTAGCGGTATCCCAGCGCTACGCCGGTCACCTCCCATTCCCGCCGCGTCGCCTCTTTCAACTGTGCGCCGAGTACCCGGCGCGCTTGATCCCCCGACGCATTCGCATCATTCACCTGCGAAAAATCCATTTCGGTGATCAAGCGCTGGAAATTATCCGCGGCTGCATTGACGTTGCGCCAGCCCGCGGGCCTGCGCTCGGCATCGTAACTTTCAAGAAGATCACTGTCGCCCCAGCCTCGCAGCACCGCCTCGAGTTTCCATCCGAGGTCCGCCACATCGGCAATCCCGGTGTTCATCCCGAATCCGCCGGTGGGCGACATGGTGTGCACCGCGTCTCCCGCCATAAAGACGTGGCCGCGGCCAAAGCGCTCGGCAACGAGCCGGCTGCGCCGCCACGGCAAAACCGCGTCGATTTCAAACGGAATGGTGTCAGTTCCGAAGCAGCGCAACACCCAAGCGCGCGCGTCGAACTCTCCAGCCTCCGGACGCGTCGCCGAACCCAGAACGGTCAGTCGCCAGAGCGCGTCACCATCGATGACCGTGAGATTTCCCCACAGGCCGTCAGAAGCGACCATGAGGTAACGTTCCGCCGGTCCCTTGTCGTGATATTTCAGAAGGCCGGGCGAGCGGATGTAAATGCTCATGGAATGACTGAGTGCCGGATCGCCCTCCATGCGAATTCCGAGCGCGCGACGTACCGTGCTGCGCGCGCCATCGGTGCCCACCAGATATCGCGCTTCGATCGTGAGTGTTTCACCCGTTCGCACGTCGCGCGTTTGTGCCATAACGCCATCGGCTGCTTGCTCGAACGACAGCAATTCGCAGTGGTAGAGAATCCGCGCACGCTCGTATTCCCCGACGCACTTTGCCAGGATCGGATCGAGCCACAGCTGGGGACAGCGCTGTTTGGTTTCAGGGCTTACCGACGTGGGGAGGTCATCGCGCGACGATGGATATTCGCTGATCCCGATCGTGTAGCCGGCAAGGCTGGTGCAAAACACCATATTCAGCGGGTAGTCGTCGGGGAAGCCGCATTGGCGCACGCGATCGACCATTCCCCAGCGCCGGAACAACTCCATACTGCGCACCGAGATCAGGCCGATCTTGGAGTGTGGCATGGTGCCGTCGCCTTGATCGATCAGAATGCAGTCGACACCGCGCCAGGCAAGATCAAGCGCCAGCGAAAGGCCTATCGGGCCGGCACCCACGACCAGAACCGATGTCTGAATCTTCCCGTTCATGCCCGCAGTTTTAGTTTTAAGGTTTGTTGGTTGAAGCGGTTCCGGTGAAATTGCTTTTCAGACCCAGCCAATGGCTGTGATAGTCTTTCTGCAATTCCGGAGCGCTCAGCGCGAACGTTGTCGGCCGAATCGGATATCGGGTCTCGAACATGAAAGCGAGGCTGTCGGCGAATTTCTGCGGCTTCAGATCCGCGGACTGCGCACGTTCCGCGGTCTCCTCGTCCGGACCATGAGCGCTCCACTTGTTGTGAAGGCTGATACCGCCGGGCACGAAACCCTCGGCTTTCGCTTCGTGCAGTCCGTGGATCAACCCCATGCACTCGCTCATCGCGTTGCGATGGAAGTAGGGCGGCCGGAATGAATGCTCCGCGACCATCCAGCGCGGAGGAAATATTGCGAAGTCGACGTTTGCCGTGCCGACCTGATGCGAGGGCGATGTGAGTACGGTGAAGATCGAGGGATCGGCGTGGTCGAAGCTGACCGTCCCAAACGCCTGAAAATTGGCGAGATCATACTTGTACGGAGTCAGATTGCCGTGCCAGGCGACGACGTCGAGCGGCGAATGATCAAGCTCGGCGGCCCACAACGTGCCGCTAAACTTGGCGACCATCGTACAGGGCTCGTCGCGCTGCTCGAACGAGGCCTCGGGCGCGAGGAAATGGCGCGGGTTTGCCAATCCGTTGGCGCCGATCAGGCCAAGCTCCGGCAATCGGAACGTCGCGCCATAATTCTCACAAACATAGCCACGCGCGGGGCCGTCGGGCAGGTCGACGCGAAACCGAACGCCCGCGGGAATGATGGCAATCTCGCCCGGCTTAACTGCGAGGATGCCGAGCTCGGTGAACAGCGACAGCGGGCCTTGCTGTGGAACAATCAGCAACTCGCCGTCGGCGTTGTAGAAGACGCGATTCTCCATCGAGCGGCTGGCCGCGTATAGGTGGACGGCCATGCCAACCTGAGCGTCCGGTTCGCCATTGCCGCCAATGGTGACCAGCCCGTCGATGAAATCCGTCGATGCGTTGGGCGCGTCGAACGGGCTCCAGCGAAGTTGGGTCGGCGTTGCCGGACCCGGAAATGGCCCTGAAAGAAAACGGTTGTTCTCGAGCGGCCGGTACGGCTGGTGCCGTACCGAAGGGCTGATGCGATAGGTCCACGTCCGCCGGTTCTCTGCGCGGGGCGCAGTGAACGCCGAACCGGAGAGCTGTTCGGCATATAATCCGTACGGACAGATCTGCGGGCTATTCTGATTGAGCGGAAGCGCGCCCGGCAGCGCTTCCGATGCGAATTCGTTGCCGAATCCGCCGCGCGGCGGCTTGTTCGACAAAGCGGAGATGCTGTGGCCGGCTTCACCAAGATCCTGGCCCAAAGCGCTGCCTCCTTCGGTTTTCGAACGTCCGCCCAGGTGTTCGCGGGTGAGCGGCATTGTCCCTCACACGCGCTTATTATTCTGTCCCTTATGTGTGGGACACGTGCCGGTTCGCAAACTCGCCTAAGTCTCAAGCTGCGGCTGGCCCAGCCTCCGACGGAGCAACAGCTATGTCTCAACTGGCCTCGATTCCCGGCTTTCGCGCGCAGTTCAAACAAACAATGCTGCCGCGCGCCAAGGCCCACCAGATGCCGGGCAATCTCTATACGTCCGCGGAGATTTTTGCCGTCGAAAAAGAACAAATTTTCATGAAGACGTGGTTGTGCGTAGCCCGTGAGGAGCAGATTGCAAATCCCGGCGACTACCTGACCGGGGAAGTATTGGCGGAACCTTACGTGATCACGCGCAACAAGGATGGCAAAATCCATGCGTTCCTGAATATGTGCCGGCATCGGGGCGTACCGGTTGCCGAAGGCGCCGGCAACGCGCGCGGTTTCAGCTGCCCTTACCACGCCTGGTACTACAATCTCGAAGGCAAGCTGATGGCCGCCCCGCATATGGGCCAAAGCGAGGTAGACCTCGCAAATTGCCGTCTGCGGCCGATGAAGGTTGCGCTGTGGCGCGGCTGGATTTTTGTCACATTCGACGCAGATGCCGAGGATTTTCGAGAGTTCATCGCTCCGCTGGAAGAAAAACTTTGGTGGTTCAAATCCGATCAGTGCAAGCTTGCAGACAAGGTAACGCTGGAAATTGATTGCAACTGGAAACTTTTGGTCGAGAATCTGATCGATATCTACCACGTGCCGGTACTGCACCGGGCGTCATTTGGGAAATTTCTGAAGTCCGACAAGGATAAAATCGATTTCGAGCTCCTGCCAAACGGCTCCTGGCAGTATGAGCAAGAAGCGCGCCCGCACGCGAAAGGCGGCCGCCAACTGTTTCCGACTCTGCCGTGGCTGGAGGGCAGGGGTATCGGCACTTCAATGAAGGCCGGCATCTTCCCTAATCTCAACCTGTCCCTACGCTTCGATAGCCTGCGCATGTGGATCGCGTGGCCGATCTCGGAGAAAAAGACGCAGCTTTTCGTCTATAGCCTGTTCGCGCCCGGCGCATTCGAGCAGGCCGACTTCGCGTCGAACTACGAGGAGTACAAAGGCTTCCTGTTGCCGGCGATAGTGGACGAGGACGGTCCAATGGTCGTCAAGCTGCAACAGGCGATGGCCTCCAAATTTTACCAACCTGGACCGTTGTCGCATATGGAAGGCGCCGTGCACCATCTCATGCGGCATTATCTCGAAGTCATGGCCGAGGTGCTGCCGCGCTGATTGATATGGGTGGGCCAGATTTTCATCTTGTCACTCTAGCGGGGGACAGTCCAAAGGCCTAATGCCCAGCATAATTTCTGGCGGCGCATAGTGAAGGTCTGTGCTGAGTCGAACGGCTGAATTCCGCCTCCGGGGCGCCTAGGACGCGGTGCGAGTCGAATCGATAAATGGTGCCATCGAAAACGTGTCCGGAAGCGAGTGCTGAAACCCAGGAGGCCGAAGGGGTTGAGGATGGGTGCAGGACCTGATCTCTATCAATACGGTACGTTTTCGGCCCTATTCGATTTCACGACGCGTGTGCAGGCCAACCGTGTGTTCCTGCGTTATCGCGATCGCGATATTCTCTACAGCGACTTGCGCCGCGAAGCTGCGGCTCTAGGAGAAGCGTTTGCTGCGCTGGGCCTTCGCCGCGGCGATGGCGTTGCGTTTCTTAGTTCCAACACGCCGGAAACATTGATTTCTCGAGACGCCGCGGTCTGCCGCGGACTATATTATGTGGCGCTCAACGGGCTCTCGGCCCGCGCCGACCACGTCGCTCTGATCGAAGACCTAAATCTCCACGCGGTCGTTGTTGATGATAGGGAATATCCAAAGGCGGCAACAGAGTTTACCGAGGCGCTTCCCGGTCGTCGCGTAATATGCTTCGGAGAGCGCGCGGACGGTAGCGGCCTGTCGGAGCTTGCGCGCCCTTATCTCGGTGCTGAACTCCGGATCGATAGTCAACCCGACGATGTTGTACGGATTGTGCAGACCGGCGGCACAACCGGCAAATCGAAGGGCGTGGTTCTTAATCACCGCACACAGATAAGTTACGTCCTGATGTGCAACGCATCGTGGGATCTTCCGCAGGAGATGCGGTTTCTTTCGACTACGCCGTTATCACATGCTGCGGGCACCTATGCGCCTTCTCGCGATGCTCCGCGGGGGCTCATTCTTCATGCTCCCGAAATTCTCACCACTGGAGTTCCAGCGAGCTGTTGTTGCCAATCGCGTTACCTGTACGATGCTCGTGCCGACACAAATGAAGCGGATATTGCAGGACCCCGATATTGATCCCAGGATAATCGGTCGGATCGACACCATCATGTATGGCGCGGCGCCAGTCGCACCTTCCATCTTGGAAGATTGGTTGAAGCGGTTTGGTCAAAACGTTTCGCAGCTTTACGGCCAGAGTGAATCGCCCATGTGCATCACTTCATTGCCGAAAAAACCTTACACAGTCTGGACCATCGACATCGTCTTGCGTCATGCGGTTTGCCGAATATTGGCGTGCAAGTTGCGATCATGCGGGCCGACGGAACGCTCGCCGGTGACAATGAACCGGGCGAGATCGTGACCCGTAGTCCCGCCGTGATGGACGGCTACTGGCATCGAGAAAAGGAGACTGCGGAAGCCTGCGCCGGCGACTGGTTGCATACAGGCGATCTTGGCTACCGCGACGGAGACGGCTTCTATTACATCGTCGGCCGCGCGAAGGAGATAATTATCTCCGGAGGTTTCAACATCTATCCAAAGGAGATTGAAGATTTAATTGCGGAGCATCCATCCGTCAAAGATGTGGCCGTGATTGGGGTGCCCGATTCCGACTGGGGGGAAGCCGTCAAGGCGTTCGTCGTGTTACACACCGGTGCAGCACTCGATGCGACCGCATTGGCCCGGATAATCCGTGAACGCAAGGGGTCGGTCTGTGTGCCCAAATCCTTTGAAGAGATCGACGCCATCCCGGTAACGGCCGTGGGGAAACCGGACAAAAAGGCATTACGGGCGCGATATTGGGACGGACAGCCGCGGGCCGTTGCGTGACACCCGACTTGGTGAGCGCGTCGTCTGCAATCCGATAGCGCGTCCATATCGGTGAATTAGCGTGAATCTTCAAACCGCAGTCTTGATCGTTGGCGGTGGTCCAACGGGACTGGTTCTTTCAATCGAATTTGGCTTCGGGCGCTTTTGGCGTTGACGCGTGGACCACGACGAAGGTGGGGTAAGGCTTCATTCGGCATATGAATCCGAGTGCTGGCCGGCTGTGATTTCTGCCAGTCTCGGCGTCCCAATTTGGCCGCGATAGCGTCGTAACCGGCGGTCGATGGGATGGGGAATCTCTTTCATGAACGTCCGCATTTCTGGTTTGATCGCGTTGCTTCTGGCAGCGCTGATGATGAGCTCTTGCGCGCCGCCGAGGCCCTGCCCGCCGGGGTGGCATCCGGGGCCATATGGCCGCAGATGCTTTCCAGATGCGGGACCGTATCCGCCGCCGCCAGGTTATTTGCCGCCTCCTGGAGCGCGGGGATATGGACCGCCTCCTGGAGCGCCGGGATATGGGCCTCCGCCTCCGCCCGGTGCCTATCCGCCTCCACCCGGTTCGCCGCCTCCGCCGGGTGGGCCGCCGCCTTCTTGAGCGCGCGGCTCGCATTCCGGATTAGATCGGCTTACTCCGCCGGCGCGGCATCCGCGCCGAAGCCCGTGAGACCGAAATTCTGCAGATCCGGCGCAGGTAGTTCGATATTGTCCGCCGGCACTGTGTGACCAGGCCGATCCGGCCATTCGATCGCCGCGGCCCGGGCGAGATACCTTGCGCCGGCTGAGCGGTCGGCAAGAACAATCCTGCGCTTTGGCAGGTACGCGGTTGCGAAGGACATGACGTCGGGCACCGGCAGCATGGTGTGATCGGCCAATCCCGGCTCGCCGACCGTTTGGATCCGCCCCGGGACGTCGCCAGGTATCACGTGGACGACGCGGAAACCCTTCTCTTTCAGCTCCTTCAAGAGTTCGGGCAGGGCCGCGACGGTCGACTTGTGAATATCGTGCAGCAGCAGAATGCCTTTGCCGCGTTTCTCCAGCCGGCTCATGGCCCGGGAAACGATGTCGCGCGGCTTGATATGGCGATGCCAGTCATCGGCGACCGTGTCGGAGCTGAAGATGACCAGCGAACGCGCAGCGGCTTCCTCCTCGATGACCGGCGAGCGCGACAGGCCGGGAATGCGGATGAACGGCGCCAGCTCGTCGGGGTCGCCGAGGGCGGCGCCGACGTCGGCGATGCCCTGATCGATTTCCCAACGGATTTTCTCGATCGGCAACTTTTGCATTCGCAACGGATGATCTTCCGTGTGCGTGCCGATGGTATGCCCTTCCTGATGAATCCGGCGCACGACACTCGGGTAGGCCTGTGCCATCTGGCCGATCAGGAAATAGGTTGCCTTGACGCATTGCTCGGCGAGGATATCGAGCACTTTGTTCGAATACGGCGGCAGCGGCCCATCGTCGAAAGTGAGAACCACTTCCTTGTCCGCGAGCGGCAGGCTCTGCGGATATTGCATCACGCCAACCTGGGTCAGTTCGCCGGGTTCAAGCACCAGCACGCGGCTGGTGCCGATCGCGTTCGGCTTGCCGGGACATTCCTGCGCCCGCGCAGGCTGGGCAGCCAATAACGCACCGGCGACAGCGGCTATCGCAGCGCAGGCGGCGGCAACACCGTACGGCAGTACAGCGCCGTTACTCTTGCTATTACTCTTCATGCCTCTCTCGGTACTCGGCTTGATCAGCCGTTACCACCCTCTAAATCACGCTACCTGAAGGGTAGATTAATGTCATGTTTACCCTCAAATGACGCCCGTCGCGGCTGTTGAAAACCGGCGCCGTTCAATGGTCTTTCCTTGTCGTTAATCGACGAGGGTTAGACCTGACGGAGGTATTTTTCCTCGACGGGGCGTGCGTTATGACGGCCGCTACGGCAGCCGCGAAGTGGTTGGCGGCGCGTAGGCTGCTGTCGCGTTCCTCGACGCGGTCCCCATTTGGTCAGGGCGATCGCCTAGTGCTGTTCGCGCCGGCGCTTCTGTCCGGCGCGGTAATCCTGTGCGCGGCGATTGGTTTTGCCGTCACGCAACTCAGCGCCAATCATATCGCAGTCCAGGAGCACGCCGCTCTGCAACGGGCGCTTGACGCATTTCAGGGAGCGACCGGCGATGTCCAGGACGTCAACGATACGGAGCTTCGGCTGCTTGAGCACAGCGCGGGCCTCAAGGACCTGCGCTTTGATGTTGGACCCGCCAACGAAGCCGGGCGTGAAATGCAATCGCTGCACGACGCGCGGGGCCGGATCATCGGCTGGTTCAGCTGGATCGCCGATAACGCGCTGGCTCACGCCATTGACCGGCTGTGGGGTCTGTTGGCAGTGGTCGGCGCCGTGTTTGGTGTCGTTAGCTTTGTTGCCGCATGGGTCTCGCAGCGGCCGCCGCGCTCGCTCGATCGAAGGGCCGCGACCGCGCGCAAGCCGATTGGCCACGACACGTTGACCGGACTGCCCAATCAGCGCGCCATGATCGAACATCTCGACGATGCGCTGGCGCAGCGCCGTCTCGGCGCTGTCGTTTTCATCCTGGTTGATCTCGACGGCTTTCACGAGGTTAACGACGCGTTGGGGCGGGCAGGCGGCGATGCGGTCATGATGAACGTTGCCGAGCATTTGCGGACCGGGCTGCCGGCGGGTGCGATGTTGGGGCGCTTCGAGGAAGACGAATTTGCCGTGATCGCCAGCGGCGATGATCGGCGCACCGCGGCCGCGGTCGTTGATACCCTGCGCGCTTCGCTGCAGCGCCCGATCTTCGTCGACCGGATGTGGCAGATCACTGCCGGCGTCGGTGTCGCGGAAGCGCCCGAGGATGGCACGACCAGCGACGAACTGGCGCGCCGCGCGGGTCTGGCGCTTCGTGCCGCCAAGCGCGAGGGCCGCGGCCGGTTGCGGTTGTTCGAGCCGCAGATCGAAACCGAATACGCCGAGCGCCGCTCGCTGTTGCGCGAACTCCAATCCGCAATCTCGCTGCAAACATTCGACGTTCACTATCAGCCGATTGTCGCCGCCGACGGCGGCGCGATGGTCGGTGTCGAAGCGCTGCTGCGCTGGACCCACCCAAGCCGCGGTCCGATCCCGCCGGCGGTGTTCATTCCGCTCGCCGAGCAAAGCGGCATGATGTCCCAGCTCGGCGAGATCGTGCTGCGCCGCGCGCTCGCCGACGCCTCGCGGTGGCCGGCATTGTCGGTCGCTGTCAATCTTTCGCCGCTGCAGATTCGCGACCGCTGGCTGGTCGATCTGGTCGGCGCCGTGATGTCGGAGACCGGTATCGCTTCGTCGCGCGTCGTGCTCGAAGTGACCGAAGGCATCCTGATCGACAACCCGCAGGAAGCGCTGACGCGGCTCGAAGCGTTGCGGGCACTCGGCGTGAGCCTCGCGCTCGACGATTTCGGCACCGGATTTTCGAGCCTCAACTACCTGCAAAAGTTTCCGTTCGACCGGCTCAAGATCGATCGCGCCTTCGTTGCTTCGCTCGGCACGTCCGGCAGCACCGGTCCGATCATCCAGGCGATTGTCACTTTGGGCCATGCGCTCGGCATGAAAGTTCTGGCGGAAGGCGTCGAGACCGACGAACAGCGGGTCTTGCTGCGTCTTGCCGGCTGCGACGAAATGCAGGGCTACCTGTTCGCCAGGCCCGGCCCGGTCGCCGAGATCGACCGGGTCCTGACCAGGGTGGCCCGTTCCGCAGCCGGCTAAAACGGCCCCCACGCTGACAGCG
>JBAUGC010000281.1:0-2364 GCA_049679485.1 Xanthobacteraceae bacterium | reverse complement strand
CATGACCGCAGGCGCTTACGGCGCGGTCGAGGCCGGCACTTACAACACCCGCGCGCTGGTCCCGGAAGTGCTTGTCAAAGCTCACGAATGGGCGCTGGTGCGGCCCCGCGTGAGTGCCGAAGAATTGATCGCGCTCGATCGCCTGCCGGCATGGCTTTGATCTTGCATCAGGCGCAGCGGGTGCCTTGAACCCGCCCTCATGTTAGCCTGTTGTCATGCGGAGTTTCTCCGCGGAGACTTTGGTGACGGATACACCTACGAGCAAACCCGCGCCGCCGCATCGGAGCACTGAGCCGGTCGCGAGAGGGCAACTTGCCTCGGCATTGCGGCGCGCCCGCTGGACGATTTTCTGGGAGCGGCTATGGCCCGCTCTGGCGACGCTGGCGACGGTCATCGGTCTGTTCCTGACAGTTTCGTGGCTCGGCCTCTGGCTCTGGCTGCCGCCGCTCGGCCGCGCCGCCGGCATGGTCGTGTTCGCGCTGCTCGCGCTCGCGGCGCTCGTTCCCTTCGCTCGCCTTCGCACACCCGCGGCCGCCGATGCTCTCAGCCGGCTCGATCGTCGGAGCGGTCTGCGGCATCGCCCGGCGACGACGATTGCCGATGAACTCGTTGTCACCCCGCAAGACCCTTACTCGCTGGCGCTGTGGCGCGCGCACGTCGAACGCACGCTTGCTGCGGCCCGCACCTTCAAGGCGGGCTGGCCCTCGCCGCGTATCGCCGCGCGCGACCCTTATGCCTTTCGCGGCCTGGTGCTCGTCGCCGTCATCGCCACCTTCATCGCCGCCGGCGGCGAACACTGGAAACGTGTCGCTGCGGCATTCGACTGGCAGGGCGTGGTGTTGCCGGCGAATTTCCGCGTCGACGCCTGGGTGACGCCGCCGGGCTATACCGGTAAACCGCCGGTCATTCTTGCCGGCATACATCCGGGCGAGCCGGCACGGCAGATGAGTGAGACCAGTGAGTTGGTCTCCGTTCCAGCCGGCAGTGCGCTCATCGTTCGTGCGACCGGCAAGCTCAATCTCGAGGTTTCCAGCACCGGCGGCGTCACACCCGACCAGGAGGACGTCCATGCGACCGCGGGTGCGCAGGAATATCGGTTCAAGATTGCGGGGACCGGCACCGCGACGCTCCGCGGCGCGGGTGACGACCTGACGTGGGCGTTCAACGCCATTCCCGACAAGCCGCCGACCATTGCGCTCGCCAAGGATCCGGAGCAGCAAAATCGCGGCTCGCTGCTCTTGTCCTACCGGCTTGAAGACGATTACGGAGTTACCGAAGCGCAGGCGACTTTCGTGCGCAAAGCCGCGGCGGGGACTACCGCTGAAGCAGCGCGGCCGCTCTACGGTCCGCCGGATTTTGCACTGGTGCTCCCACAGGCGCGCACCAAGAGCGGTGTCGGTCAGACCATCAAGGATCTGACCGATCATCCGTGGGCCGGCGCCGAAGTCGTGATGACGCTCGTCGCGCGCGACGAAGGTGGCAACGAGGGCAGGAGCGAGCCGTTTACCTTCCGCCTGCCCGAGCGCGTCTTTGCCAAGCCGCTGGCGCGGGCTCTGGTCGAGCAGCGCCGCAATCTCGCGCTCGATGCCGGGGCGCGTCCGCTGGTCACCACGGCGCTCGATGCGCTTGCCATGGCGCCGGAGAAGTTCACGCCCGATGCCGGAATTTATCTCGGGCTCCGCTCGATCTTCTGGTCGCTGGTGCGCGCCAAGACCGATGACGACTTGCGCGACGTGGCGGCGCGGTTGTGGCAAATGGCGGTCGGGATCGAGGACGGCGACGTTTCCGACGCGCAGGCCGGTCTGCGCAACGCCGAGGAGGCGCTGCGCCAGGCGCTGGAGCGCGGCGCCAGCGATCAGGAAATCAAGCAGTTGATGGATCAGTTGCGCGCCGCCATGGATCGCTATTTGCAGGCGATGCAGGAGCAGCTGAAAAACAAACAGCAGCTCTCCCGTCCGCTCGACCGCAATGCCCGCACGCTGCGCTCGCAGGATCTCAAGAGCATGCTCGACCGGCTCGAGAACCTGGCCCGCAACGGCGCCAAGGATGCCGCGCGTCAGCTGCTGCAGCAGCTCGAGCAGATGATGGAAAATCTGCAGATGGCGACGCCGGACATGAACAGCGACGACCTCGGTGACATGATGTCCGAACTCGACGACCTCGGCGACATGATTCATCAGCAGCAGGAATTGCGCGATCGCACCTATCGTCAAGGCCAGGATCAGCGCCGCCAAAACGGCCAGCGCGGTCAGCAAGGCAAACAGGGCCAGCCGGGACAACAAGGCCAGTCGATGGACGAGCTGCGGCAGAACCAGCAGGCGTTGCGTGACCGCCTCAACAAGCTGCTGCAAGACCTCAAGAACC
>JBAUGC010000280.1:0-2038 GCA_049679485.1 Xanthobacteraceae bacterium | reverse complement strand
GACGAGGCCTATACGCTGGCGCGTTCCGACGGCACCGGTAATGATTTCGGTCAGGAGGCGATCGATACGCTTCTGAAGTTCATGGAGGACAACCGCGACCGGATCGCCATTATCGTCGCTGGCTATTCGGCCGAAATGCGCCGCTTTGTCGGCTCCAATCCTGGCCTTTCAAGCCGGTTCACCAAGACAGTCGAATTCCCCTCCTATGGCGCGGCAGATTTGATGAACATCCTCCGCCTGATGGCAAAGCAGCAGAATTTCGAATTGCCCGGCGACCTCGAAGCCAAACTGAGACCGTGGCTCGGCGCGCAGCTGAAGCGGGAAGATTGGGGCAACGCGCGCGAAATCCGCACAATTCTTGAGAAAGCGCGGGAATCCCAGGCGTTGCGCGTTGCCGATGATCCAGATGCTGACCTGCAAAAGCTTGAACTCGTAGATTTCGAGAACGCTCAGGGATAGTTGGCCGGGATGTTGGCGCCACGGGCATGCATGAATAGAGGCCGATCGCGATGACCGGATCCTTGCAAAAGCTTGCAGCCGCGCATGGCATGCTCTGGGACGCGGATCCGTGGTACCGGCGCGCGTGGGTCGCGTGGCCACAGGCGGTCTCGCTTTTGGCCGCGGCATGGCTTGTGCTGCATGGGTCGTTCGATCGTCATCCAATCAGCGCACCGCCGCCGTGGGCGGTGCCGCAGCAGGAGCCAAAAGGCGAGAGCGACGTCCTGGCCCTGAGCGACAGCGCAAAGACCGATGCAGCCACCCGCCAAATCCTGGCTCTGCGCGATAGCGCAAAGACCGATAATGGCGACGTCCAAGCCGTGAGACACCGCGCCTTCGGAGGTGATCCCGCCGCCGAGTTTGCGATGGCTACGCTCTACGATCCGATGTTCAATGTTCCCAAGATCCTGGCCGATGACGTCAGAGTTGCCCTGTCCTGGTACAATCAGTCCGCCGCCCAGGGGAACGCAGATTCGGCTCGGCTTTTGGGACTTCATTTTCGCTACGGGGTCGGGGTACCGACTGACGGCAAAGTGGCGCAGCGATGGCTGCACAAGGCCGCCGACGCGGGCGACCCTTATGCGGAAAACGAAATCGGCGTTGCCTACTTGAACGGAATGGATGGCCTCACACCCGATCCAGCGGAAGCTGCGAAATGGTTCCAGAAGGCAGCCGCACAAGGGAATGCTGTCGCCGTAAAGAATTTGGCCCTTGCCCAGACCCGGCCTCAACCGCCGCAACCAACTAACGAGCCCTCTTCTCAGCCTGTCCCGCGGCGGGAGTTGAAAGGCGGAAGCGACATCCTGGCTTTGCGCGACAGCGCGATGACCAATGCAGCCGACTTCGAAAAATTGAAGTCGCGGGCTGCCAATGGCGAACCGGCCGCCGAGTTTGTGCTCGGCACGTTCTATGATCCAATTTTCAATTTCAGCAAGCTCGTGGCGAGCGACGTCAACGTTGCCCTGTCCTGGTACCGCGCCGCTCAGGGGAATATCGATGCGGATCGAGTTTTGGGCATTCATTATCGCGACGGGAGCGGTGTGCCGGCTGACGGCAAGGTTGCGCTGCAATGGTTCCGGAAGGCCGCAGACGGGGGCGACGCTTACGCGGAGAACGAAATCGGCGTCGCCTATGAAAAGGGTATGGACGGCCTCACCGCCGATCCGGCAGAAGCTGTGAAATGGTACCAAAAGTCCGCCGCCCGAGGATACGCCCTGGCCGCTCGGAATTTGGGCTATCTTTATCGCGACGGGAGAGGTGTGCCGGCTGACGGCAAGGTTGCGCTGCAATGGTTCCGGAAGGCCGCAGACGGGGGCGACGCTTACGCGGAGAACGAAATCGGCGTCGCCTATGAAAAGGGTATGGACGGGCTCATCGCCAATCCAGCAGAAGCTGTGAAATGGTACCAAAAGTCCGCCGCTCAGGGGAATGTTGTCGCCGCTCAGAACTTGAAACGGCTGCAAAAATGACGACGCTGATGAACTAAAGAGGCTTGTTTAAATCAGATGCCGATGAATTTTTTATTTGAATCCGCCATTAG
>JBAUGC010000279.1:0-11939 GCA_049679485.1 Xanthobacteraceae bacterium | reverse complement strand
GGCAAGCGCGGCGTAGCAGAGAATGTAATAGGTCGGGCCGCCCTTGCCGTAGGCAAATCCGCTGCCGCCGAGAAAGGTGAAGGTCGTATAGATTTCGCCGGCCATCAGCAAGAACACAAGCGGAGCGCCGAATGAGCGGCCGGCGACAGTCCATTGCTCAAGCCCCATCTGCCGGCCACGCCGCGCCAGAAAGCCAAGCCCGAGCGCCAGCAGCGCGGCGGCGACAATGCCGACGAGCGCGCCGTTCATTCGGAGCCGTCCTGGTTTGCCGGATCAAGCCGGAAAATGATCGCCATGATCGCTGCGGTGAGCAGGATCCAGGCCACAAACCAAGCTAGCAGAAACGGCATGCCGAGGATGGTGGGCGTGACCCGGTTGACGAAAAATGGGCCGACCAGCATCGCCAGAAACGGCAGTACCGCGAGGGCGCGAACCAAGCGCATCAGTTAACCCGCTACGCCCCTCCCGGCGGAGGTCTCCAATAGCGTCATAGGCCATTGCAGCCGCGCTGCCTAGCGGTGGACCTGAATTCGCCTTGTTCCACGCGTCCCTGACAGCGCCGATTGCAACTGCGTTAGATTTTGGCCCCGCCCGGCTTCAGCTTGAGCAGCCGATCGGCATTACCGTGCGCGAACTTTTCCAGATCGGCGGCCGGCAATTTGAGCGCGTCGAGATAGTCCCTGCCCTGTCGGTTGCTGCTGTAGGGGTAATCAATCGAGAACAGCACGCGATCGGGTCCGAAGATTGCGAGCGCGATCTCAAGCGGCGGCCACGTGAACAATCCGCTGCTGGTGACCCACACTTGGTCGTGTATCGTCTGAGCCACGGAGCGTTTGAGGTGACGGACGTCACCCGACAGCGCTTTGTCTGCGCGCACGAGCATTGCGGGCAGCCCTTCACCCATATGCCCGATGATCACCTTCAGCCGCGGATGCCGGTCGAGCGCGCCGGAGACGACAAGCCGTAGCACGTGGATGGCCACCTCCGAATGCCAGCCCCACGCCGCCATCGACAAACGAAAGCCCGTGTCGCCCGGCAAGCCTTCGTAATACGCCTCGCGCACCGACGGCGGCGGCAAGTTCGGATGCACATAGATCGGCACGTCCAGCTGCTCGGCCCGCGCCAGGATCGGCTCGAAACGCGCATCGTCGAGGAAGCGTCCCTCCGTCGTTCCATTGATCAGCGCGCCGCAAAAGCCGAGGTCACGGACGCTGCGCTCAAGTTCGTCGGCCGCGGCTTGCGGACTGCGCACGGGCAGATGGGCAAAGCCGGCAAGGCGGTCGGGATGCGCCGCGATGGCTTTCCCCAGCACGTCGTTGATGTCGCGCGCGAATGCCATGCCCTCGTTGCCGTCGAGCAAATCGGCGCCGGCGCCCGAAGCCGACAACACCTGCACGGTGATGCCGGCCTCGTCCATTTCGGCGATCCGCAGCGAATCGAGGTCAGCCAGCTGTTTCTCGAGCGGCGCGCCGAAACCCGGTGGGAAACCGCGCTTGACGATTGCGTCCGGATTGATCCGGCGCACCAGCGACGGGGCGATAAAATGCTCCTCAAGAGTAACAATACGCATCGAAGCTCCCTTCACGGACCGCTGCCGGCGGATGGCGGCCAATTCTCTGATTTACCGGTTCCTAACCATACCGCAGCACAATCGTGCCGCGTCATTTTTTCACGAGGCCATAACCATGGGCTATCTGCTGCGCCGCGCATTTATTCTCGTCATCGCGTGGGGTGTGACCTGCGCCCTGATCAAGCACTTCTGGCCTGACGCCGATCCGATGGCTTTTGGCGCCGCTGGCGTATTCTGGGTGGCGGGCGGCATGTCCTACTTCGTCTATTTGCGCAAACTCCGCCGCGACATCGCGGCGCTTGAGCGCAGCCGCGGCTACAGCGTCACCCGCACCGCAAGCTGAGGCCGTCGATCGAACGATATCGTTCCAGTTATCCTGGCAGCCGGCCTAACGGAGGCGACCGGCGATATGATCGCCGACCCGCAATGCGTTGGCGATGATGGTCAGCGTTGGATTGACTGCTCCGATTGACGGGAAAAAGCTCGCATCCGTAACGTAGAGATTGTCGATCTCGTGCGTCCCGCAATCGAGATCGAGCACGGACTGCGTCGGATCGGGACCGAAGCGCATGGTGCCGGCTTGGTGCGCGGTGCCGCCGATCGGAACGTTCTGGCCGAAATAAAGCGACCGATCAAACAGGTGCGGATGGATGTCGAGCTTGTCGCACAGGGCGCGCAGTTTTTCGCGCAGTCGGCGATGTGCTTCCATGTTGGTTTCGGTCAGATCGAGGATCACCCGGCCGCCGTCGTAGCAGACGCGGTTCTGCGGCAGCGGCAGATCTTCCGAGGTCAACCAGAAGTCGAGCGAATGCTCGGCCAGCCAATCAAACGGCTTTTCTGGAAACCATTGCAGAAAGCCAGGCAGCCCTTCGCCGCGGATCTGCGCGCCGTCGGACTTGCCCACCATCTGAATGTGGCCAAGCGGAAACTCCCAATCCTCCGAACCAAAATAAAAATCGTTCAGGCCCAGCGTCTTTTGAAATTTTGTCGGGTTCGGCGTGCGCGAAATGGCCAAAACGACCGCGTTGTTGTGCCGCATGTAGTTTCTTCCGACGAGGCCTGAGCCGTTAGCAAGGCCGTTCGGATGATCATCATTCGCCGAACGCAGCATCAGCAACGCGGAGGAAAGCGCCCCGCAAGCAACCACGACGAGATCGCCGGAATACGTCACCCGTTCGCCTTTGCGCAACACCTGAACGCTGGAAACCCGGTGGCCGCCTGAATCCGTGGTCAATTTCTCCACATAGGCGTTCGTGAGCAGGGTCAGGTTCTGATGCTCGCGCAAAGCCGGATCGACGCAAATGATTTGCGCGTCGGCCTTGCCATTCACCAAACACGGATAGCCGTCGAACGCATTGCAGCGAATGCAGGGCGAATGCAGCAGCGGATTACCATGTGCCTCGTCGAGTAGGATGCCGACGGGAAGATGGAATGGCAGATGCTCTTCCCGCTTGAGCCCGTCGAATAGCTGCTGGATGCGCGGTTCATGTGAGATCGGCGGATAGGCGTAGGGCTTCTTGGCCGCAGGTTCGGTCGGGTCTTCGCCGCGGAGCCCGTGCACGTGATAGAGCTCTTCCGCGAGCTGGTAATAAGGCTCAAACTCTTCGTAGCTGAGCGGCCATGCTGGAGAAATACCGTCGACGTGCCTGATTTCGCCGAAGTCGCGCTCGCGCAACCGAAAAAGGGCGGCGCCATAGACCTTGCTGTTGCCGCCGACGAAATAATGCAGGCCCGGATGGAAGCTGCTGCCGTCGGCCCCGTACCAGGTCTCTTTAGTTTGATAGCGCCCGTCGATGAAAACGGCCTGAGGGTCCCAGTTTTCCCGCTCGCGGGGTAGGTAATCGCCGCGCTCCAAAAGGAGAATGCGCTTACCGGTCTTGGCTAACCGCCAAGCCATGGTCCCGCCCCCCGGACCGGACCCGATAATGATCACATCGTAATGTTCGCTGCGGCTCATTGGGATAAATCCGGCAAAACACGGCAACGTTTGAACCCTGAAGCGGGTTCAGCGTTTGTACTGGTCAGACCTGACGCATCCTTGAAGTGATTTTCGCCTGACCGGCGTGGCGGCGCACACGATGACCTTGAGCCTCGTCATAACATTCGCAATTCGACTGGGTATGGTTCTATTGTTTTTGCCTTTCAGCGCGTTGGACAAAATCCTTAATTTCCGCGGCGCAGTCGCTCAGGCCCGTGAAACGGTGCCGAACACGCCCATCGCCGTCGCATTGATCGTTACCGGGCTCTGTGTCGAGGTGTTGATGCCGCTTGGCATACTGACCGGGGTAGCCGATCGCGCTTGTGCCTTTGTGCTCGCCGGATATTGCGTCACGACTGCTTTGCTTTGGAAGCAGTTCTGGAAACCCGGCGATTTTTGGACTGCGACTAATGGCCAAGGACGCACTTTATTCTGGGACTTCTTGAAGAATTTCGCCGTTGGCGCCGGTTTCCTGCTCATCACCTTCGGGACCAATGCAGCAGCCGTCGATGATTTTTTTGCTCACCCGCTGTGGTCGTCACACCCCTATAGCCTCACGCAGGAGCACCGCCGACAATGAATGCCGATCGCAAACCGGCCGTCTCCTACTGGCATCTGTGGACCGATCCCGAGGGCACCAGCCACCAAACGCGCTGCACGCTCACCGAGTTCGAGAAAGCGGCAATCCAGCCCGAAGTGGCTCCACAATGGATCGGGGCGAAGGCGGAGGATCAGGCGAATGTGTTCGTGACGGTGCTTCCCGTAGGCTGGATCGGCGATTGGCATGAAAACCCGAAGCCGCAATGGATCGTACCGTTGTCCGGCCGCTGGTTTGTTGAATCCATGGACGGGCAGCGTGTCGAGATGGGGCCGGGCGAAATCTCGTTCGGCGAGGATAAGAACACCCGGCCGCTCAACGGCAAGCACGGCCATCTTTCTGGAACGGTCGGAAGTGAACCAGCCGTCCTCATGATCGTGCAACTCGAGTCGCCGGCGACCATCGCACAAGCCTGCCGGTTCAGGTGAGCCATGGAAGGCTTCGAGATCCGTGATCGCCGCTTTCGCCGTTACATCCTGGACAATGCGAGCTTGGAAATTTTGGCGTCAGGCTTTCGCTGGCTGGAGGGGCCGGTATGGATGGGGGACGCCGACTGCCTGTTATTTCAGGACATTCCGAACAACCGCACCATGCGCTGGACTGAAGGGCTAGGCATTTCGATCTATCGCACACCGTCGAACTACGCCAACGGACAAACCAGAGACCGCCGCGGCCGCCTGATCGCGTGCTCGCACCGCGGCCGCTGCCTTTACCGCACGGAATATGATGGAAGCGTCACAACATTAGTGGATCGTCATGGCGGCAAGCGCTTGAACGCTCCGAATGATGTCGTGGTGAAGTCGGACGGCACCATCTGGTTCAGCGATCCGCTGTACGGAATTTCGAACGACTACGAAGGCGGACGGCAAGCATCGGAACAGCCGCCGGCGGTCTACCGTTTCGATCCGCAAAGCGGCAACATCCGTGTCGTGGCCGACGATTTTGACGGCCCGAACGGTATCGCCTTCTCACCCGACGAAAGCCGGCTTTATATTTCCGAGACCGGCGATCAGACGGCTGAGCATCCGCGCCAATACATCCGCGTGTTCGATGTCGGCGCCGACGGTTTGACGCTCTCCGGCGGTGACGTTTTCCACAAGATCGAGCCGGGCTACTGCGACGGCATGCGCGTCGACGAAGACGGCAACGTGTGGAGCAGCGCCGCCGACGGCGTGCATTGCATCGATCGGGCGGGTAAGCTTCTCGGCAAAATCCTCGTGCCCAATCGGGTCGCCAATTTGACGTTTGGCGGCTCAGTGAAAAATCGGCTCTTCATCGCCGGTTCGAACACGCTGTACGCTATCTTCGTCAATTGTCGCGGTGTGCAGACCCCGTGACCGGCGTAACCAGGCTTTCCCGCATCCGTCTCATCGCCGCGCAACCGGAGCAATTGGCCGAATTCTACGAATCCGCGTTCGGTTTTGTGCCGACCACGTCGGCCGCGACCGATGCTGCGAGCCTCGCGGAGCTATTGGGCAAACCCGACGCGACGGCGCGTTTGCTCACTCTGCGCCTCGGCGAACAAGAAATTGAACTCGTTGGCTTCCATGCTGTCGGCCGCAGTTTTCCACCCGTGGCTGGCTGGAGCCCGCTGTTTCAGCACTTCGCGATCGTCGTTGCCGACATGGCTGCGGCTTATGCACGGCTGCGCGCACAGCCGGGCTGGAGCGCGATCTCGATTGGCGGGCCGCAAGTGTTACCGCCCGCCTCGGGCATGGTGACCGCATTCAAATTTCGCGACCCGGAAGGACACCCGCTTGAATTGCTCGCTTTCAGTCCGGAAAGCACGCCCGAGCATTGGAGACGCCATCGCGCCGGCGATGCCCTCGGCATCGATCACTCTGCGATTTCAGTCGCCGCTACCGGCCAAAGTATCGCCTTCTACGATCGCTTCGGGCTCAACCGCATCGGCGGCTGGCTGAACCTCGGCCCGGCACAGGAAAACCTCGACGACATCCCTCATGTGCGGGTCGAGGTGACGGCGCTTGCACCGCAGTCACACCCTATTCCGCACGTCGAGCTGCTATGCTACCGCGGCGGGTACGATCGAACTGGTCAGACCGTCGAAGTCAATGATATCGCCGCGACCGAACTTGTTTTCGCCGTCAACGATAAGGCAGCGCTGCACGCAATCGCGGCGCAAAATCGCGACGCCTGCATGTCCGGTCCCCTAACTTGCAAGTACGGACCTGCGCGTGCCCTGTTCCGCGACCCGGACGGGCACCTGCTCTGCCTCGAAAGTGTCTGACAGATCAGGCGCCGGCGCGGTTCCAACCCCGCGCACGATCGCCGTAAATCTCATGACCCGTTGGCGTGACCGCCACGGTATCTTCAAGTTTAATGAAGCCGCGGCGGGGATGCAGCAGGGTGGTTTCGACCGAGATCACCATGCCGGCTTCGAGCGGCCGCTGCGCGTCGTAAGCGTCGTAAGGAACCGGACCGGTGGCGGTCAGCCGCGGTGCTTCGTGGCTGACGAGCCCCATGCCATGAGCGAGAAATTCGTAGTGATTGTGCAGCTTCGACTTCTTCAGTACCGGCTCGGCTGCTGCATAAATCTCGCCGCCGTTGACCCCGGCGCGGATCGGCTTGAATGCCGCCTGCTGGGTGGCCTCGATTTCCGCCAGTAAATCTACCAGTTCGGCGTCGGGCTCGCCGATGATGGCCATACGCGCGAGATCGCCGATGTAGCCGTGGTAATTACCGCCGGAATCCACCGAGAGCGGATCGCCCTTTTCCCAGCGCTGATCCGAAGGCGCGCGATTGAGGCTCGAACCGGCAGCGATCAGGCAATAATCGAAGGTCAGCCCACGGGCTGTTTCCTCGCGCCGCAATGCTTCGGCCAACTCCGCCTTGGTGGCGCCAGCGCCGTGGCTGCCGATGACCGCAAGCATCGAGTCGATGACGAGCTCGGACGCGAGCCGCAGCTTCTCCAATTCCTCGGGCGTTTTGCGTGAGCGCAGCCGTTCGAGCACGAACAGCGCATCCTTGATCTCGGCGTCGGGGAACGCCTTGCGCAACGCGGCCGCGGAATCGGCCGGCAGGAAAGCGAGCTCGGCGCCAATTCTTGGCGATTTCGCTACCAGCTTCTGCGCGTAGTCGGCCGCTTTTTGCACTACGTCGACCGAGCCGCCGCTTTTGGTGCTGACCTCGGAAACCCAGAATGGCTTTATCTGGGTCTGGTAAGTCTCCATGCCGTGGCCGAAATAGCCGGCCTTTTGCGGAGCGCCTTTCGCATAAACGAAGACCGGCAAATAACGGCTGATCCCCATTGCGTCCATGCTGTCGAAAAAGAACGAGCGATGGCCGCCGAGGAGGTATTGGACGTTGTGCTTGGAGGTAGCGACGAGCACGTCAATCCCGGCCTCGTCCATGAGCTGGTCTAGTCGCGCGGTGTCAAAAGGTGCTGCGTCTTGTTTCCTGGTGATGTCCAGCATGATTGATCTCCTGGCGGGCAAGGCTCCCTATGAAGTCACTCTATCAAAGCTCACCGCGAAGATGAACCCGCTTCTGGTTGCCGGCAGCAATGCAGCATAGGCGGGATTAAACGCTGCCTCCGCCGGGGCCGGCGATCATGGACGGCAGGAGAGGCGGCCGTTCCCTTCAAGCAGCAGTTTGAGCTGGCGATTTTGCTGCCGGCACCCTGATGGCCGCGATCAGGTCGGCAGCACCACGCTTGGCGTAGTCGAGAATAAGCTCGATGGAAGCGATCTCGACGCGATTGCGGCCAGAATCCTTCGCGCGATAAAGCGCGTGATCAGCTTGAGCCAACAACGCCGAGAGGTCGAGCACGGCGTCATGGCTGATCACGATGCCGATACTTACCGTCGCTGTGACCGGCCGGCCCTGCACGTCGCGGGTCGCCGCTGCGAAGTCAGCGCGGATTTGCTCGGCGACGGCCAAGGCACGCTCATGCGTGGTATCGCGTAACAACGCCGCGAACTCCTCGCCACCGAGGCGGCCGAACAGGTCGACGTGGCGCATCGAACTGCCCGCGACATCGGCAAAAATCTCCAGCACACGATCGCCGACAGCGTGACCGAAACGATCATTGACCGATTTGAAGTGATCGAGGTCGAGGAGCATCACGGCAATCGGACGCGGATCAGTTGCCTGCCGCTTGAGCAGCGCTTCGCCGTCCTGCAGGAAAGCGCGGCGGTTGGCGACCCCGGTGAGCGGATCGATGAGCGACGCAGTCTTGTGGCGGTACTCGATGCGCTCCTTCGCCATCGCCAGAAGGATGAAGGCGATCGAAATGGTGAAAAGCAGCGCCTCGAAGCTGAGCACCGTCAGCCAGACGCTGGCGAACACCTGATTGCCGGTGGACGACCACGGCAGCACGGCGCCGAACGGTGTCCGCAACAAATAAAGCGCGCCGTGGGCGAACAACATGAGGATCGCGGGCCAGCGTGACACCAGGGGTTCGCTGCGTCCGCGCCAGAATTCGTATGCCGTCGCCCAAGTGTAAGTGGTGATGATGGCCGAAGCCATAAGCACGCGCACATCGTAGGCCTGAGCGAAGCCAGGGATTCGGCAGGCAATGAGCCAAACGGCGGCGCCGCCAAATAACAGGATCGGCTGTGGCCGTTGATGGTCGAAGACGCGCGCGCCGGTCCACGTCAGGGCAAAGGAAGTGAGCAGCAGAGCGTTGGCGAAATCGATCGATATCAAATCCGATACCGAGCCGTAGAGGCCGAACAGCGTCACCGAAGCCGCCCGCAACAGGTGCGCGAACCCCCACCACGCCACAGCGCTAATTGCGGTATTCTGGGCCCAGACGAACAGCAGCAGCAACCCGAGGATCGCTTCCACATAGATGGTCACGAGGAACAGCGTATTGACGTCGAGATTCATCGCGCTCCACCAGAACGGCCGGCTGCAAGCGTGCGATTGCTGGAAGCCCCTTCGCGGTCGGATTACGGCAGCGCGGAAAACAATCGGTGAATGGCCGTATGCCAGCCCGGCACATGCGCCGCTATGGTTTCGGTATTGTTTCGGACTTTCGCGCCAATTGATCTACTCTTGTTCCCAGTGATTTAGTCCTCTAGTGTTTCGGCCCTCCGGGATTTTGCGCCGATGCAGTTCAGCAACGGAATCATCGAGGCGATCGGCAACACGCCGTTGATCAAACTCGAACGCGTGTCTGCGACGACTGGCTGCACCATTCTCGGCAAGGCCGAGTTCATGAATCCCGGACAATCGGTCAAGGATCGCGCCGCGTTGTTCATCATCGAAGACGCGGTGAAGAAGGGCGAGCTCAAGCCCGGCGGCGTGATCGTGGAAGGGACCGCCGGCAACACCGGCATCGGGCTCGCGCTGGTCGGCAATGCCATGGGCTATCGCTCGGTGATTGTCATTCCGGAGACCCAGAGCCAGGAGAAGAAGGACACGCTGCGTTTATGCGGGGCGGAGCTGGTCGAGGTCCCGGCCGTGCCCTATTCCAATCCCAATAACTACGTGAAGGTGTCTGGACGGCTGGCCGAGCAATTGGCGAAGACCGAAAAGAATGGAGCGATCTGGGCGAACCAGTTCGACAACGTCGCCAATCGCCAGGGCCACGTCGAAACGACCGGGCCGGAAATCTGGCGGCAGACCGACGGCAAAGTCGATGGTTTCACCTGCGCCGTCGGGACCGGCGGTACGCTGGCGGGCATCGGCATCGCGCTTAAGTCATTCAATAAGGCAGTGCGGATTGCGCTCGCCGATCCGATGGGCGCTGCGCTCTATAGCTATTACACGACCGGCACGCTGAAATCGGAAGGCTCTTCCATCACCGAGGGCATCGGGCAAGGCCGCATCACCAAAAACCTTGAGGGCGCGCCGATCGATACCGCCTATCAAATCCCGGATGCGGAGGCCGTGCCGATCATCTTTGATCTTCTTGAACACGAAGGCCTCTGCCTTGGCGGCTCATCCGGCATCAACGTCGCGGGAGCCGTTCGCCTGGCCAAAGAGCTTGGGCCCGGGCACACCATCGTGACCATCCTCGCCGACTACGGCACCCGTTACCAATCGAAGCTTTTCAATCCGCAGTTTCTGCGCGAAAAGCACTTGCCGGTTCCGGCCTGGCTCGAACGCCACTTGCAAATCAAGGTTCCTTACGCGTGAACATTGCGAGCGCGCTCGCGTTGTCACGAGATGACCGCCATGCTGAGACCCGAGGATAATTCCACCCCTTCGCCTAAAAGCCGCTGGCTGGTTTCGACCGATTGGCTCGCCGAGCACTTGCATGACCGCAACGTGATCGTCGTCGACAGCTCATATTACCTGCCGACGCAGCCGCGCGACGCCCACGCCGAATATCGCGACGGCCATATCCCGGGGGCCGTCTTTTTCGACATCGATAAGATCGCTGACGATTCCACCGACCTGCCGCATATGCTGCCTGGCCCGGCGCATTTCGGCAAAGCGGTCGGCGCCCTGGGGATCGGCGATGGCGACACGGTCGTGGTCTACGATAACGTCCGCGATGGCCTTGGTGTCTACTCGGCGCCACGGGTGTGGTGGACGTTCCGGATTTTCGGCACCAAGAAGGTCTTCGTTCTCGATGGCGGCTTGCCGAAGTGGAAAGCCGAAGGCCGTCCGCTGGAGAAAGATGATGCCAACCGGCCAGCAAAAAAATTCAACGCGGAGATGAATGTCGGCGCGGTGGCGACAATTTCGGACGTGCGCATGGCGCTGACTGACGACAGCGCGCAAATTGTTGACGCGCGCTCCGCCGGACGCTTCGCCGGCAAAGAGCCTGAACCGCGTCCCGGCTTGCGCCCAGGCCACATGCCGCGCTCATTCAACGTGCCATACACCCAGTTGCTGGAAAACGGACAACTGATGCCACGTGCGCGCATCGAGGCCGCGTTTAAGAACGCCGGAGTCGATCTGGAAAAGCCGATCATCACCACGTGCGGCTCCGGCCTGACCGCCGCGATTCTTACGCTCGCGCTGGAATCCATCGGCAAAGCGCCGCGGGGTCTCTACGACGGTTCATGGGCGGAATGGGGCTCGCGCCCCGATGTGCCGGTCGAGCGCAGCTAGCAACAGGGCAGCACCGAAGAGCTAAGCCGATGCCCAAAGGTGCTGGGCGGCGTAGGCGCGCCAGGGCCGCCAAGCGTCGGCTCGCGCCAGCAGCTCGGACGACGATGCCGCCGCCCTTCCCGATTGGCGATAGCGCGCATCAGGCCGAGGTCCGCGGCGGGAAACGCGTCCGGCTCGCGCAATAGGCGCAGCGCGATTTAGTGAGCGGTCCCCAAAGCGGTCCTCGCGGTGTCGTCAATATCAGACCACCGCTTGTTCCACTGGACACGGGGGCAGGCCAGCACGAACCAGGGATTCGATCAGGGTCCTCTTAATCGCCGCGTCGCGATACCACTCGTGATTTTCCACAAAGTCAGTTGTCAGGTCAGGAGCACTAGCGATTGCCTCGGCGACAACCTCGCGTCCGCGGGCAGTCTCGCCCAGCGCCGCATGCGCGGCTGCGCGGTATAATCGTGATCGGCGAGTCTGAAAAGTCAGTCGGAGCGCCGCCTCGATCGCTTCGCGAAATCGACCGAGGTGATAGAGCACAGCCGCGCGCTCCTCGATGCACCAGACATGCAGAAAGGGGTCGAGCTCTCCGGCCTCGTCGAGCAGGGCCAGGGCACGCTCCGGTTCTCCCGAGAAGTTGTAGAACGCAGCCGAGCGGCCTTTAACGTAGGCGTCCGACGGGCTGAGTTCCATTGCCTTCTCATGGTATTTCCGCGAGGCGTCAAAGGCGCCGCGGTGCATGAGGATCGAGCCCATGATTCGATTGGCCTCCGGAT
>JBAUGC010000278.1:0-2276 GCA_049679485.1 Xanthobacteraceae bacterium | reverse complement strand
GTCGTGCCCGAGCGCGGCATGCCGACGATGAAGATGGGCGTTGGGTCGCGGCTACTGGCGCGCGGGCCGTCATGCAGCCGGGCACGGTCGAAACGCGCGATCGTCCCATCGACAAAGCCGCGATAGGCGGGGCGCGAAAACGGCTGCAATCGGCCGCGCAGCCGGTGGCCCTCGATCCAATGAGAAAAGGCCCGGTCCGCATCGCCTTCCCAGGACCAGAATTTCGCCAGGTCGAACCGAGACATTATATTGTGCTCGGGAACCAGCGGGACGGGCTCGCCCAGCGCCGTCTCCATCTGCTCGGCAAAGGCACGAGCACCCGCGCGGTCGCCTTCAGCCGAGGCCAGCAGGACGCGCCGCCATAGCAGCAACGGCGTAAGCTCGTCTCCCGCCGCGTTGATCGTGTCGAGCGTTTGTCGCGCCTCGGTCGGCTGACCGAGCTGGAGCAATGCCAGCGCCCGCTGCGCCTGCCAGTGATTGAAAAGGCGCCGCTCCGCCGGCGCGGGCACCGCGTCGAGCAGCGTCAGCGCCTCGGCCGCGCGCTCCTCCTGGAGGAGTTCGGCGGCGAGATTGAGCCGCGCCTCCGCGCTGCCAGGATCGCGCGCGAGCGCCTTGCGCAATAGAGCTTCACCGGCTTCCGCCTCGCCGGTCAGCCGCAGGAAGGCACCAAGATTGGCTGTGGCGGCGCGATGCCCCGGAGCGGCGGCAAGCGCCCGGCGCATCGCTGCCTTGGCACCCTCCATATCGCTGCGCCGATAGCGCACGAGCCCGAGATTGACCCAGGCATCGGCAAAGCCGGACGAAAGTTGCACAGCTGCCCGAAACGCCTCTTCGGCGTCGTCCAACTGCTCGGCGGCGAGCTGGACCACGCCCAGCATGTAATGAGCTTGCGGCAGTCGCGGTGCGCGCCGCTTGGCTTCGTGCGCCGCGGTCAGCGCTTCGCCCTTATCGCCGAGCGCCAGCGCCGCCGCGGCCAAATTGAGCGGCGGGGCCGGGTCATCGGGCAGCAATACTTGGCAGGTACGGAACAGGGACGCCGCCTCGGCGTGGCGGCCCACCTCGTAAAGGCCGAGCCCGTAATGCAATTGCGCGAACGGATCGTCGGGGGCTAGATCTCTCGCGCGGCCGAGCAGCTCAAGAGCCGCGGACGGATCACCGAGCCGGAGCCGGCACAACCCGAAAAGACGAAGGGCAGTCGGAAAGCTCGGTGACTGCTCAGTCACTTGCGCGAAGATCGCAGCCGCCTCGCCGTAAGCGCCGGCCCGATAGCGCGCCTCACCCAGCGCGATCGCCTCCTGGTCCGCTGAACGGACTGGTTCCGGCATCATACTCTCGCAGAGAGAACTCTTCGGCTAAATCCTATATTCCAGTAGTTGCGAAACCCGAATGTGCACGACAATGTAGCACGGCGCTCGGGAGCGGCAAACTCCTATAAACGAGGAGATCCCTTCGGCCCTTTGGCGAAGTACCTGTTGCGTAAGGCGTTGTGCTTTGCCTGAGAGAGCCTTGGAGCCAGGTTACGGTTTTGCACGTTCGCTTTTTTGCGAGTTATCTGTTCTAAGCGAAACGAATCCGCACACTGTGGCGGTGACGGTGTCCATTCGCGGAACTGCTGGAGCAAATTTCTTTCGGTGTGAGGTTGGCTGAAGACATCGACCACATTATTGCCGAAGCGCTGGGGCTCTATAACGGCGGCAAATTTTTGCAAGCCGCTGAACAGTTGGCCGCGGGCCTACGGAACGCACCGGATCACGCAGTGGCCCTGCGGCTACGCGGCCTTTCGTTGGTGCGCGCCGGCGCAGTTTCGCAAGCCCTGCCACTCCTTGCCCGCGCGCGACGGCTGACACCGGATGATCCTCTCGTTTTTCTTCACTACGGTATTGGCCTGCGTGAGGCTGGAAGGCTAGCGCGTGCCGCCGCCATGTTTCGTCGCGCCATCGGCATGCTGCCGAAGGATCCCGTGCCATGGATCAATTTCTCTTCAACGATTCTTGCGCTCGGCCATGCAAAAGCCGCGCGCGCCGCGGCACGGCGCGCTCTCGCCATCGCACCGCAATCGGCGGAGGCGTATTACACACTAGGACTCGCCGAATGGCGCGCACAAAACCTTTCTGGCGCGCAGCAGGCGTTTTTGCGAGCGGTGAAGCTTGCGCCAACTTTCGCTGAAGCGTGGCTTAATCTCGGTCTTGCCTTTTTTCAGCTCGGCCGTCTTGGCGACGCAACGCAGGCGACGGATCGGGCTTTGGCTGCCAAGCCTGGTTACGGCGCAGCGGAAG
>JBAUGC010000277.1:0-5699 GCA_049679485.1 Xanthobacteraceae bacterium | reverse complement strand
GACCCAAGAGATTCCGCCAAGGGCATTCATAAACAGGAAGTAAGGCCAGTTCATGCGGTTGGCACCGGCGAGCGCGGCGGCAAGGATCCGCAGTAAGTCAACGAACCGTCCGAAGAAGACAATCTTGCCGCCATGTCGAAGAAAGAGGTACTGACCAACCTTGAGACGAGGTTCATCGAGCCCGACATATTTGCCGTAACGGACCAGTAAGCGAAGGCCGATCCAGCGCCCGGCAATGTAGCCGATCATGCCGCCAAGCGTGGCGGCGATGGCGGCGACGAGCATGATCGAGCCGATCGTCACTCTGTGCGTCGATCCAGCGTAGAGCGCAACCGATACCAGCATCGTCTCGCCCGGCACGGGAATGCCTACACATTCCAGCGTGATTCCGATGAAGAGGACCCAAAGACCATAAGCATTGACCAGCTCGTAAACGGACGACATCCATAGCGGGGCATCAACCATTGTCGAAACGCTTTCCTGCCGAACGGCTATGCGGCGTGCGCTTGGTGCTGAAGAAAGAAAGGCTCGCCGGTCGGCAATCGGTCGACGTCTTGTTCCTTAGGCGCGCAAGCCTCGTCGGTTTCCCGAAAACCCGCCGCCAAAGGGCGATTGCGCAAGCTTAGGAAGCCCAGACGTACAACAATCCCGCAAAGAATTTGATCGCGCCCAACAGGTTCGCAGCGAGTACATAGCGGACATTGTGGCCGGTAAGGCCCGCTCGAGCCTCGATGGCGGTTTTTGCAGTTCGCTTCTCGACTTGATGCTCGACCATCGAAGTTCCTCAGCTCACGTGAACAACGGGCTCGTCTGCGATGTGTTCCATTGGTTTATGTACATACCAAAAACGACCTAAACCTAACCGTTTTTGCCGAACCTGCCGTCGCGCCGTCGTCTATCGGGCGTACGCCATGCAATCCGAACGCGTCCGGGTTTCATCCCTCAAGAAAATGACCGAATGCGGCCAGCGGCTGAAGACGGTCGCAGATGATCTTAGTAATCGCCAACATGGGCATAGAAAGGATCCCGCCCGGAATACCCCACATCCAGAACCAGAAGACGAGGGAGATGATCACGAGGACGGGATTGAGAGTGAACCGTCTAGCCAGAAGCATCGGCGTTAACGTCTCGCCCTCAATCAAATGAAATCCAAAATAGAGTCCCGCCGGAAGCAGCGCTTGCCAGAGCGTGTCATGGGTCAACAGACCAGCGAGCAGAAAGATCAACACGCCTAAAGCCGTGCCGAGGATCGGCACATAGTTCAGCAGAAAGGCTACCGTTCCCCAGAGGATCGGGTCGCCCACCCCCGTGAGCCACATCGCCAATGCCGTAGCGATGCCTACAGCCGCGTTCATGATCGTGATTGTGACCAGATACGCGGAGACGTCGCTTTCTATCTGCTGCGAGATTTCCACGACCTGGCGCTTACTCCTAAAGCGCGGCAGTATCTCGACGAGGCGGTGCAGGAAGATATCGCCAGACACGAGAAGAAAGAAAAGAAAAAGCACAGTCATGAAGAAGCCGCTGGCAAAACTTCCGGTTCCAGTGAATAGCTTCATCAAAAGAGTTGCACCCCTCTCGGAGATGGCCCCATTTGGTGATGGTCCCGTTTGGTCAAAATCTTGCAGCTGCTGCATAAACCGTTCCAGTGTATTGATGGGCGCCCGAGTGAAACTCAGCCGCTCCTCAAGCCGGGGAATGCCCTCCGGAAGCTTGGCTGCCCAAGTACGGGCCGGGCCTGAAATGGCCGTACCCAAGCCGACGATCATTCCGAATAGCCCAACGATCAGCAGTATCGCCGCAAGTATTCGCGGGACGTGCACCCGCTCCAATATGCGCAAGGCCGGCTGCAGCAGGAGCTTGAGAACGATAGCAAAGACCAATGGCATTACGATTTCGCTCACGACATTGGCTGCCGCCAGCACCGCAAGGACGAATAGACCACCAAGGAATATAACTTTTGGATCAGAGGGCAGAGGCAACTCATCCGGCTCTTCTGCCAGCAGCACGACCTTGGTCTTCGGATCATGAGGTGCCATGTTCAACACTCCATCGATGTCTGTCTGCCCACCAGACGCATGTGCAGCGAGGTTGAGATCTCGAAGAACGCCTTCGAGATAGCTCCCTTCCGCAAGTCTGATTGGCGTCTGAGGACGCATCTAAGCCATACCACCCCGTGTCGTCGCAACGAGCCATGGTCGCTCCAAAAGACGTGGTCGAACCGGCCGCGGATTTCGGTGCCGCGGCGCCTCATGGCGCCCAGCGATGGATATCGCGGCGCAAGCGGATGTCGGCTTTTGGGGGGCTTTGCGGAAATGGCCACCAAGTCGGAAGTATGAGCCGGCGCGACGGATTTCCGCCGCTCGATCAGATCTTCAAACGCGCTTGATCCTAAGTTTTTTCGCAGAACCGCACTTCTTACATGCGAGCGTGAGATCTTCGAACTCCCGGCCGAACAGAATCGGTGTGATGCGGATAATGACCATTTCCGTTCCGCAAATAGGACACGTCGACGAAGCCCCTGCTTCTGGTGGCATTTCTTGGCTAGCCACATGATTTCCTTTCGCCGAGGCGAGCCAACGGACACCCGGGCGGCGCCCTCCTTCGCCGTCAAATCAGGCCATCACGCTGACGCACCTCATGGAAAGAGACGAGTCGCTGCTGATCTTCGTCCCAGAGCACCAGCCGCACACACCTGAAACTCTGGCTTAACGTAAGTCGACCGATTGCGCCCAGTTTCGGGTAATCGCGCAGCACCAGTGGCAGTCGGTAGCAAGGTATCCGGCTACACAGATGATGGATGTGATGAATACCAATGTTGGCGGTGAACCAGCGCAGGACGCCCGGCAGATCATAATACGAGCTACCGTGAAGCGCCGCTTCATGCAGGTTCCAAAGGCTGTCAGGAGCCCATTCGGTATCCTCGAATTGGTGCTGGACATAGAACAGCCAGACACCGACCGAAGCTGCCAGCAGGATGATCGGTAACTGCACGAGCAGGAACGGAAGGACGCCGACCAGCCATATCGTGGCGGCTACGATAGCCGCGATGGCGACGTTGGTGGCCATGGTGCTGAGCCAGGGCTGCCAACCAGCACGCATGAGGCCGACTGGCAACCGGTGTTGAATGATAAACAAAAATGCCGGGCCCAAACCGAACATGGTGATCGGGTGTCGATAAATGCGATAACCAAGCCGACGCCATCGGGACTGCGCGAGGTACTCGTGCACTGTCAGCGTGTCGATGTCCCCGGTTCCGCGGCGATCGAGATTGCCCGAAGTCGCGTGGTGAACGGCGTGAGTGCGTCGCCAGAAGTCGTACGGCGTGAGCGTGAATACGCTGATCGCACGGCCGACCCAATCGTTTACGAGACGATGATGGAAGAAGGCGCCATGACCGCAATCATGCTGGATCATAAACAGCCGCACGAGAAAGCCTGCAGCCGGCACGGCGAGCAACAGGCAGACCCAGTAGCCGATATAGAGGGTCGCCCACATTAGAAGCCAGAGCAGAACAAACGGCCCGGCTGTGATGACGAGCTCAATAATGCTGCGCACAGGGCTCGGTGAGCGATAGCGGGCGAGGATTTGTGTCCATCCGCGAGCCTCGGACTGGCATGTGACTAACTTGGGGTTTAGGTTCTTCAAGATCGTCTTTTATATCGGCATGGCCGGGCGGGGTTATCGCCTCAAAAGCCACAACTATGGCCAAAAGTCAGTGTAGGGAGCGAATTTTCGAGAGCATCAACTCCAATGTCGGCGGTGTCTGAGCAAAATTGCTCACTCCTAACCGACGGTAGCGATCCCTACCGGGTAAGAAATTGAATTGACGAGAGTGTTTGCAACTGGCCCAAATGAGAAGTGCCGCAACGTCGACGTTGAGTCCGCTCTTAGGGTATGAACCGGCTAATAACGGACGTCGCAAAATTGAGGTTGATGACCGATGCTGTCGAAAAAGTCTGTTTGTGCGACCAAAAGAAAATTTTACAGAGGCGCTGGTGCGCTCATCCGAAATTTACGTGGGGGCTCACATGATCAATCGGATTTCCAACCGGTAGCCTTCGTAAGCTCTTTACGAGGCGTTCGACCGCCAAATATCGGTTTCGACGGGCGCGCCGCGATTTTTTCTGGCAGCTCATTTTTTACTTTTTCGACAGCATCGACCCACAAGAGACCTTGGCTGAGAGACTTCGATGCAGCGCGGCATGTGCGGCGTACAGCTATCCCCGACTCAACAAATGCATGGCCTTTCCATAGGACGAGGCTACTCGCCTGATTGCTCTGCATCTGAGCAGAATTAATTACTTCACCTTACCTAAGTAATCGTAATTGGGCGGTCGCGTCGGTGCGGGGGAGACCAAGCCGATTGACGCAATTTTGTGACATAGGAGCTGAGCATCCAAATGGAGCTAAGCATCCAAATTTCCTCTTGGGCAAACGTCTAGCGTGAACTTGCGTGTCGATCGCGGGAAATTCGCCTATGTCGGCTGCAACGATGAACCAGGCCGATATTCTCTCGCGAATGGACGATTCCCAGATCACGAAGCAACGCTGGAAGGTCATGTCGTCTCGGGCATTGGCTTTTCACCGATGTGTATGGCCTGTTCATTATCGGCGTCGTCATATCGATCTGAAGGACAAGTGCATCCATCCCCCTGGGCCATAGGGCGAGGCATATCCAAAGACAGCTGCAGGTGAGCCAAGATGCCGTTCAAAAAGTTCGCTCGATTGATGAGTTGCTAAGGATGGGGAGCGCTCGAAAATTACCCGTCATTGAAACTTACATCACGCAGCCTGCTTTCGCGCTCCGTCTTGTCGTGCAGCCCGAATTCTGGACTCGCCTGCCCGAGATTCAAGACAGCGTATCTTCCCAACTGTTCCTTGATCAAGGCGACGCTGATAAGCCGTAACGCAGTCATCAGAACAGTATCGCATACGCCAATAGCGATGGACGTCTAGTCCAAGTGATCTGCGGCAGTGGTCGCACTTCATCGTCAGGGCCGGACATCAATTAAGCTAGCTGCCGTGCACGTAAATAAACGCTCAAATTTGGCGGTGGTTCTGTTCACGCTATGAACCTTGCGGCGATTGTTGGTGCAACAACATACATTGCGCGACCTTTGGATGCCGTTGAATGACGCCATTTGGACAAAGCAACGCGCCCTGTCACCAATAGCCTCGTCTACGACCGAAGTATCCGCCGCCGCCGCCAAACAGGAGGACTAACACAACGATTATTAGGATCAATTCCATGAGAAGTCTCCTTCGACGGTGCTGGCTTCACTTGCCACGCACCGCGTCTTTCAATCCACCGATCGCGTTTTGCACTTTGCCGGCAGCCTTATCGGTCTTGCCGTCAGTTTCCAGCTTCTTGTCGCCGAGGGCCTTCCCTGCAGCTTCTTTCACCGCGCCTTTGGCCTGCTCCGCCGAACCAACAATTCGATCTTTGTCCATCGACAAATCCTCCTTATTTATTTGTTTGGTGTCTGAGGTAACGGCCTCGTCGATGTATTGTTCCAGGGAGCGTGGAAAGGGAGCGGCATATGGGCCGTCTACCCATCTGCTAACCACCTTATGTGACATAGCTCCATTATGACCCGCGTGGAAGTCGGCCACATCCGCATTGGTTTTGCTAGAGACGGTCGCATTAGATTGTCGTGGTGGACAGTGTTAAGCCGGACGATCCGGGTGAGCAATTT
>JBAUGC010000276.1:0-11130 GCA_049679485.1 Xanthobacteraceae bacterium | reverse complement strand
CCCTTCATCTCATCAAGCTGTGTGTCGGTGCGGACTCGGTCCGCGATCTTGAGGACTGGATCAAGCAGAGGCTCAAAGACAAACGCAAACGCGGCGAAAAACCGGAGCACATCCACCGCACGCGCATGGTGCCGAAGCGCGCGGCGGAACTCGTCGACGGCGGTTCGCTCTACTGGGTGATCCGCGGCGAGATCGCGTGCCGCCAGCGCATTCGCGACATCAGGCCGTTTCGCGACCAGGACGGAGTTGGTCGCTGCGGCATCGTGCTTGATCCCAAGGTGGTGCTGGTTGCGCCGCGGCCGTTTCGCGCCTTCCAGGGCTGGCGTTACCTCGCGGTCAAGGATGCGCCGCGCGATCTCGACAAAGCGGCACCGGGCGCCGCCGCCATGCCGGAAAAAATGCGCCGCGAGTTGCGCGAACTCGGCCTGATGTGACCCCGCGATCCTGCGTGGCGCGCGCCTCGCCGATCACGTAAACTCCGCCGCTAACGACATAGATGCAGATGCGGAGTGGAACATGATCATCGAAACCCAGGCGGACGTTACCAAGGCGGTGCTCAGCGAATTGTCGCGGGCGCCCAACCTGCGGTTTCGCGAAATCATGTCCGCCTTTATTCGCCACCTGCACGACTTCGCCCGCGAGGTGAAGCTGACCGAACAGGAGTTCCAGGCCGCGACCGCCTACATCAATGCGCTCGGCAAGCACACCAACGAAAACCACAACGAGGCGGTGCTGATGGCCGGAACGCTCGGTTTCTCCGCGCTGGTGTGCCTCCTCAACAACGGCGATCATGGTCAGACCGAGACCGATGCCAGTCAGCTGGGACCGTTCTGGCGCATGAACTCGCCGTTGACGAAGAACGGCGGCTCGATCGTGCGCTCGGCAACGCCGGGGCCGGTTATTTTTGTCGACGCTTATTATCGCGATGTGCAGGGCAAGCCGATCGAGGGCGCCGAAGTCGATGTGTGGCATTCCTCGACGGAAGGCTTCTATGAGAATCAGGATCCGACCCAATCGGACATGAACCTGCGCGGCAAGTTCATCACCGACGCGGATGGCCACATCAGCTTCCGCAGCGTCAAGCCGGCAGGATATCCAATTCCGATCGACGGTCCGGTTGGCGACCTGTTGCGCGCCCAGGGGCGGCACAACATGCGGCCGGCGCATCTGCACTTCCTAGCGTACAAGGCCGGCTTCAAAACGCTGGTCTCGCAAATCTACCCGCCGGACGACAAGTACATCGACACTGACGTGCAGTTCGGCGTCACCCGGCATTTGCTCGGTAATTTTGTCCGCCACGACGAGGGGCCGGCACCGGCCGCCGACGTCAAGCCGCCATGGTATTCGCTCACGCACAACTTCGTCATGGAAGCCGGCACCGCGCGCCTGCCGCGGGCGCCGATTACCGGGAAGGCCGAGGGCGAGAGGCCGCAGATTCCGCACCTCGAACCGGCCTGACGTTGCTGCGTTAGTGATGCCTGCGACCAAGCAGGCACGGAGAAGTCGATAAATCGGGGAGAGGAACGCGATGTTGCGAAGAACAATACTCAAGGGCGCGGCGGCGGGCGCTGCTATGGCAATGCTTGGCGGCCGAGCCGGCGCCGAAGAAGTCCTCAAGATGGGGATCAGCATCCCCCTGACCGGCGTCGGCTTCAATGCCGTCGGCCGGCAGCTGGAGGCGGCGATCAAGCTCTACGTCCAGCAACACGGCAACGTGGTTGCCGGGCGAAAGCTCGAGCTTACATTCCGCGATGACGGCGGTGTTGCCGACAATGGGCGCCGCATGATCCAGGAAATGATCGTCAGCGAGAAAGTGAACCTGATCGGCGTCGGGACCACGCCGGTGTCACTGGCTGTTGCTCCGCTCATTACCGAGGCTAAGATACCGGCTTTGGTCCTAAGCTCGGGCGCCTCGATCACGGTAACGAAATCACCCTACATGGTGCGGGCCGGCTTTTTGGTGGGTCAGCAGTCGTGGATCATGGCCGAATGGGCGTTCAAGAACGGCAGCAAGCGCGTCGTCACGCTGGTCAACGACTGGGCGCCGGGAATCGAAGCAGAGAGGGCATTCAAAACCCGCTTCACCCAGGCCGGCGGCGAGATTATTGAATCGATCCGCATTCCGCTCGCCAATCCGGACTTTGCGCCGTTCCTGCAGCGCATCCGCGACATCAATCCAGACACGGCCTTTATCTATTTTCCAGGCACGCAAGCCGGCATTTTCGCCAAACAATTCGCCGAGCGCGGCCTGGCGAGTTCCGGCATCAAAATCATCGGGCCCGGCGATCTGACCGACGACGACGATCTCAACACCATGGGCGATCAGATGCTCGGCATCATCACGGCCGGCTCGTATTCGGCGGCGCACAATTCCGCGCTCAACAAGTCGTACGTCGCCGCCTTCGAGAAGGCCAGCGGCTTTCGGCCGGACTTCGTCTCGGTCGGCGGCTACGACGGCATGCATCTGATCTACGAGGCGCTGAAGAAGACCAATGGCAACGCCGACGGCGATGCCTTGCTGGCGGCGATGAAGGGCATGGCCTGGGAAAGTCCGCGCGGCCCGATCTCGATCGACCCGCAGACCCGCGACATCGTGCAGAACATCTACATCCGCAAGGTCGAGAAGGTGAACGGGCAACTCTACAGCATGGAATTCGCGACCTACGAAGCGGTCAAGGACCCATTGAAGGGCGGGTCCAAGTAAAACTGGGACTGGGTTAGACCGCAACGTTGTCGATCAGCCGCGTCTTGCCGATCCGCGCAGCAACCAGCAGCCGGATCGGGCGCCCCTTGCGCGAGGTGACTGGCGCGAGCGTTTCGGCCTCGCGGGCTTCCAAGTAGTCGAGCGTAAAGCCCGCATCGGTAATTGCCGCTCGCGCCTTTTTGAGCGTCCCCCCCATCGGTTCGTCAGCGGCCACCTCGACCGCGCAGGCTTTGAGTACCTGATAAAGTACAGGCGCCGCCGCGCGCTCGCCTGGCGACAGGTAGCGGTTGCGCGACGACAAGGCGAGGCCGTCAGACTCGCGGACCACCGGCGCGCCAACGATGCGCGTTTTTAGGTCAAGGTCACGCGCCAGCTGAGTTACTACCTTGAGCTGTTGGTAGTCCTTTTCGCCAAATATCGCGACGTCGGGTTCGCATTGAATGAGAAGCTTGGCGACGACGGTGGCGACGCCAGCAAAAAAGTGCGGGCGGTAGGCGTCCTCCAAGCCGACCGTCGCCGCGCCTTCCGGCACGACGCGGCTAGCAAAGCCGGACGGGTACATCACGTTCACCGACGGTGCCCAGACGAGATCGGCCTGCAGGCCGGCGAGCACCGCAACATCGGCAGCAAACGTTCGCGGATAGGCTTTAAGGTCCTCGCCTGGTGCGAATTGTGACGGATTGACAAAAATCGAAACGATGACGCGATCGGCGCGTCGCTGCGCCAGTCGCACCAAGCTAATATGGCCGCCATGCAATGCCCCCATCGTCGGCACCAGCGCAATCTGTTCGCGCCGGGCGCGCCAAACAATGAGCGCGCGTTTCAGTGCCGGCAACGTGCGGATGACCCGCGGCCGCCGCTGCTTCGTTGCTGAAAAACTTTGGGACATGCGTTGCCGTGCGAGCACACACTGAGCGCATTCGACACGCGCTGCGTGGTTAATGATTAACTTAGATCGCTCCATGCTGTATCTTCACCCAACAGCTTTGCAAGCCAGACAACGGATCGCCACTCAGAAGTTGCGTTCCCATGTTGATGCATGGCGGATGTTGGCAAGCCGTATTCGGCGCATGTCATCGTCCTCGGCAACGAAAGGCCCAACACCTCTCACGTTACTGCACGTGACGAGGTCAAGCGGCTGATCGACTCGCTGCGGTTGCCGATCGACGAGCGCGGCAAACGCCGCGCCGCCGCCCGAGCCGAGTGGGCCGCTGCCGCCACGAGACTGCTCGACACTCACGATCTGTTCGGCTAGGCCCCATCCGGGCATTGCTCTCCAAAGATTAGCCGACCGCCGGTAGAGGCTTCGGCAGCCCATTGCGCCGCTTGCACAACGAGGCCACCTTTACGGCGAGGTACTAGCCCCTTTGGCACAAAGAGCTGTGCGATGAGCAACGACCGGTCCGTCCACGCGCCGGCGTCAAGCGCTGAGAGTACGCACTCCCGGGCGTCCGACGGGGCGCCGGCGGTATCTTCACGCTCAGAGGTTGACGCCTTTCTCACCCAAGTCAAAGCGCTCGGTCCTGCGGTCAAGGCGGGGGCTCGCGGTCGGCTCGTTTTCGCGCTCGATGCCACAATGAGCCGGCAACCGACGTGGGATCAGGCGTGTGTGCTGCAAGCCGAAATGTTCCGCGAGACCGCCGCCGCCGGCGGTCTCGATATCCAGCTGATCTATTATCGCGGGCTGGCGGAATGCCGCGCTTCGCCATGGGTCGCGGAGCCCGACCGGCTTGGTGCACTGATGTCCCGGATCGATTGCCGCGGCGGGCACACGCAGATTGCAAAAATCCTTGCCCATGCCAGGCGCGAAAACGACAAGGCCAAGATCGGCGCCTTGGTCTTTGTCGGTGACGCCATGGAAGAATCACTTGACGACCTGTGCGCCGGCGCCGGCGAGCTTGGGCTGCGCAGCGTTCCGGCGTTTATGTTTCAGGAGGGCTACGATCCGGTTTGCGAACAGGCTTTCCGCGAGCTGGCGCGGCTCTCCCGCGGAGCCTATTGCCGGTTCGCGCCGGGCGCCGCGCATGAGCTGGGAGAGCTTTTGCGCGCCGCGGCGGCCTACGCCGCGGGTGGCGTGAAAGCCCTTGCCGATCTCCAAGCGAGGCACTCGACTGGCGCGGCCAGACTGCTCGAGCAGTTGAAGTAATCATGCCGCTTATTCTCGGCGTCGTTGTCCTCATCCTGCTGTTGTGGGCGGTCAACGCCTTCTCTAAGGCCGACCCCAAGCAGGCCGCGAAGCTTTTGCGCGCCATCGGCGGCGCCGGCGCGTTGATCTTTGCCGCATTTCTTCTGTTCCGCGGCGAAATCGGGGTGGCGATTACGGTCGGTGCGGTTGGGCTTGGATTGCTCGGCTGGATTTCGCTATGGCCGGCGGGCTTCGGCGGCCGCACCCAGAAGAGCCCGGGACAGGTTTCGCGCGTGCGTTCGACATTTCTTGAAATGGAGCTTGATCACGATAGCGGCGCGATGCGCGGACGTATTCTAGCCGGCAAATACGAAGGTGTTTCGCTCGATGCCCTCGACCCGCCGACCCTGATCGGTTTGCTCGGCGAGATCGACAACGACAGCCGCCAGCTATTGATGGCTTATCTTGACCGCCGGGCGCCCCGATGGCGTGAGCACGCGGAGGGCGATGCGGCATCGGGGAATGGGAGCAGTACGGCGTCCACCGGCAAAATGACGGAACAGGAAGCTTATCAGATCCTTGGCCTTCAGCCCGGAGCCAATGCCGAGGAGATCGGGCGTGCTCACCGGTTCCTGATGAAGAAATTGCATCCCGACCAAGGGGGGTCGACGTACCTCGCTGCCCGCGTCAATGAGGCCAAGGAGGTCTTGCTTCGCCGCCATCGCTGAAATTCCCTACGCGAACCTTCGCGTAGCATCCCATCCGTGAATGACGTCCCATCGCGTGTTCCGGTTGATCCGGTCTCGGTTTCTTGAAGCGATTTTTTTCGCGGCTTAGTTTTTGAGGGCCATGCACTCGATATCGCTGCGCTTGAGAAGCTTGCAGGTGGCCTCGGCCGCTGCCTTGTCGAACCCGGCAAAGCGCGCGCGGTAGTAAGCTTTGTCGCCCTTTTGGACCCGCTCAGTGAATGGGTCTGCGGCGGCAAGCATGGCGGGGACCTTGAGCCGAGCAGCGCTCAAATGCTGCTTGGCTTCGCCCTCGTCTTCGAAGGCGCCAACCTGAACCACCCATTCGCCATGCGCGTGAGCCCGCCGCGGCGGCGGCTCAGACATCGCGACGCCAGGCTTGGCCGGTTCTGCCTTGAGGCTCGTCACGATGTGTGCGGGCTCGGTTGATGCGACGACAATGTTGCTCGGTTCTTCCTCTGACGGCCCGCCCGGCACCGCCTGAACAGCGACAGGTGCCGCGGGCTGCGCCGGGGCCGCCGCGGGTGCCACGGGCCGGGACGGTGAGGGCGTCGCAACTGGAGCCAGCGCAGGCATGGGTGCGAACGCGGACGGTTGCACCGCCGCCGTGCGATAAGTGATCGTCCGGACCATGATCGGCTGGATCGGGTCGTTGGAGCCGGCCGGCGCTGCAGGGGTCGAAGCGGTGGTGAGGGCTAAGTCAGCACGCTGTGCGGGTGGCGTTTGGGCTTTGGCCAGGGGCGCGGCTTGCGGCTCTCTCGGTGGTTCAGCCATTGCCGTCATGGGCGGCGCGATATGGCGCAACGACGCCTCTCGGATATGAGTGCTGATCAATTCACGCATGCGCGCGTCGCGTTCGCCGGCCGAATGGCCGCCGAGGACCACGGCGACGATGTAGCGACCGTCGCGGTGAACCGAGGTGACGAGATTAAAACCTGAGGCCCGGGTGTATCCGGTTTTGATGCCATCGACCCCGCCGACTTCGCCCAGCAGGTGGTTGTGATTGCGCATCTCCCGGCCGTGATAGACGAACTCAGGAGTTGAAAAGTATTTGTAATAGTGCGGAAACCGCTCCTGGATCGCCCGACCGAGTAACGCTTGGTCGCGCGCGGTCGTGATCTGTTCATCGTCCGGCAGGCCGGAGGCATTCACGTAGGTCGTGCGGCTCATGCCGAGCGCACGGGCTTTTTGCGTCATCAGCCTGGCGAACTCGCCTTCGTCGCCGGCGAGGTTCTCGGCAATCGTCACGGCGGCGTCATTCGCCGACTTCGTGACCACGGCTTTGATCGCATCGTCGACGGCGATGGTTTGGCCGGGCCGCAGACCGAGTTTGGTCGGCGCCTGCCCGGCGGCGTGCTCGGATACCTTAAGTTGCGTATCGAGCCTGATCCTGCCGGCCTCGAGCCGCTCGAACAGCAAGTAGAGCGTCATAATCTTGGTGAGAGAGGCGGGATGGCGTGGAGCGTCGGCGTTGAGCGCGTGGAGGACTTCGCCGTCGTTGCCGTCGACAACGATCGAGGCAAACAGCGGTGAATAACTCTCGGTGTCGGCGTGGCGATGAATCCTGGCCGCTTCGCGTATCAGCAGTACGCGATAGCGATGGCGGTATCCCGCGTCGGCCGAATTGGTGGTGATGATGGAGGCCGCTGCGATGGCGGCAAGACCCAGCACGCAAAAGCGAAGCCCATACGAGGCTTCAGTACGCACGCGACTCATTACTCACCCCGTCCCTGACGCGCACGGAACTCCCGAAGGGAGCCATCCTGTTGGCTCCTCGGGGTCTGCCAGACCTCGGCCGTCGGCGGCCGGCTCGGTCCCCCGATGCCCACCGATGGCGAGGTGCTCCCAGATCAGGGAGCTGCCGTCACCCGGACGACCCGTTCGAACACGCTAGGCGAACGCCATTGCGAAAGCGTTAACCTCACGGATCACCCCACGGCTAGTCGCCCACCTGATTGTGCACTGCATTCGACTCCAGTTGTATTTTTTGTGCAGCGCACTATAATAGGATTGCGTTTGCGGAAGGCCTTTTTGAGGCGAAGGGCCGGGGTCGATTTTCAACCTTCAGCACCGTGCGGCATCAGCCCGCCGGGAGGATCTTATGAATACCGAACAGATGCAGAAAATGGGCAAGGACAGCATGGACATGGCGATGGCCTCGTTTGGCGCGTTGAGCAAGAACGCGCAGGCCATTGCCACCGAGGTTGCCGACTACTCGAAGAAGTCGTTCGAAGGCTCGGCGGCCGCTTGGGAAAAGCTCATGGGCGCCAAGAGCCTGGAAAAGGCCATGGAGGTGCAGAGCGAGTACCTCAAGTCTTCGTATGAGGATTTCGTCGCCCAATCGACCAAGCTCAGCGAGCTTTACACCGATCTCGCCAAGCAGGCCTACAAGCCGTTCGAAGGCGTGATGGCGAAGGCTTCAGGAATGAAGTGAAGTTCTGCGCGCCGCGCGGGGCGGTGGAGTCCTGCCTCGCGCTGCGCCCGGTTGAGGGTTACACTTTCGAGATCGCCGATTCATCGCGGCCTCGATGATGGTCGCTATTTCGGCGAGCTTTGCTCGATCCGACCGACCCGGAAAGCGATAGGCTCGACCGCTAAGGCCGCCGTCTGCCGCCTGAGGGCATGTTCAAAGCGTCATAATCGGGTGCGAAGTCCTGTTCGAGCTCGCGCATCAGTTTAGCGCGGCGTGCGGGATCGACGACATTTGGCTCCCTGTTGCACTGACGCGATGAATACCCGCGTCGCGGGTTGGCACCAAACCTGCAAGCAAGGCTAGCCGTGCACGCTGTTATCCGCGTGGTCAGTGGACGCGGAACGTGCCGGCTGGCCATGCGGGGTTGTGCGGTGGGTGGTTACTTTGGCGATCTGGAAAGCAGGCGATTCCGTATTTATAGTGTGTAAAGTTCGGCGGGTTCGACGCCCTCGCGGTGCGAGGGACCGCTGATCGCCGCCGCAACTAGTTAAGCGATAGACGAAGCAATGCAGCCAAGGGGTAACGCCAGCACAAATTACCCGGTCCACGCGGCGGACGATGACCGCAAGCGCAAAAGCGATCAGGGCGGTCCGGGTACGGCGGTCATTACCAAGACCAAGCCGCAGACCAAACGGCCGAACCTCTATCGCGTCCTGCTACTCAACGACGACTACACGCCGATGGAATTCGTGGTTCACGTACTCGAGCGCTTCTTCAACAAGGACCACGAGGCGGCGCATCGGATCATGATGCACGTGCACCAGCACGGGATCGGTGAATGCGGCGTTTTCACGTACGAGGTGGCCGAGACCAAAGTGACGCAGGTCATGGACTTTGCCCGCAAACATCAGCATCCTTTGCAGTGCATCATGGAGAAGAAGTGATTCCGGGGGAAACAACTCATACAAAGGAAATGAGACACTGAATGCCCACGTTCTCGCGCAGTCTTGAACAGTCGCTACACCGGGCCCTGGCGCTCGCCAATGAGCGCCACCACGAATACGCCACGCTCGAACACCTCCTGCTTGCGCTGATCGAAGATCAGGATGCGGCGGCAGTGATGCGGGCTTGCAACGTCGACTTGGACAAGCTGCGCCGCAGTCTGGTCGCATACCTCGAATCCGAGCTCGACAACCTCGTTACCGACGGGGCCGAAGACTCCAAGCCGACTGCCGGCTTTCAGCGCGTCATCCAGCGCGCCGTCATTCACGTTCAGTCGTCGGGGCGCGAGGAAGTAACCGGCGCCAATGTGCTGGTCGCGATCTTCGCCGAGCGCGAGAGCCACGCCGCATACTTCCTGCAAGAGCAGGACATGACGCGTTACGACGCGGTCAATTACATCAGCCACGGCATCGCCAAGCGGCCCGGTATGTCGGAAGCGCGTCCGGTGCGCGGCGCCGACGAGGAGAACGACTCCAAGGGCGGGGACGAACCGAAGAAAAAGGGCGATGCGCTCGATGCTTACTGCGTCAACCTCAACAAGAAGGCGCGCGACGGCAAGATCGATCCGCTGATCGGCCGCGACGCCGAGATCAGCCGCACCATTCAGGTGCTGTGCCGCCGGTCGAAAAACAATCCGTTGTTCGTCGGTGACGCCGGCGTCGGCAAGACCGCGATTGCCGAAGGGCTGGCGCGCCGCATCGTCCATGGCGAAGTGCCCGACGTGCTGCGTAACGCGACCGTGTTCGCGCTCGACATGGGCACGCTCCTTGCCGGTACGCGCTACCGCGGCGACTTCGAAGAAAGGCTCAAGCAGGTCATTAAAGAGCTTGAGGCTTATCCCGGCGCGATCCTGTTCATCGACGAAATCCACACCGTGATCGGGGCCGGGGCGACCTCCGGCGGCGCGATGGATGCGTCGAACCTGCTCAAGCCGGCATTGTCGTCCGGCACGGTGCGCTGCATTGGCTCGACCACTTACAAGGAATACCGGCAGTATTTCGAAAAGGACCGGGCGCTGGTCCGCCGGTTCCAGAAGATCGACGTTAACGAGCCGTCGGTTCCCGACGCGATCGAAATCCTCAAGGGGCTCAAGCCCTATTTCGAGGACTATCACAAGCTCAGATACACCAACGAGGCGATCAAGGCGGCGGTCGAATTGTCGGCACGCTACATCCATGACCGCAAGCTGCCCGACAAGGCCATCGACGTGATCGACGAGTCGGGCGCCGCGCAGATGCTGCTCCCGGAAAGCCGGCGCAAGCGCACCATCGGCATCAAGGAAATCGAGACTACGATCGCCACCATGGCCCGCATTCCGCCGAAGGCGGTATCGAAGGACGACGCCGAGGTGCTCCTCCATCTCGAGTCGACTCTCAAACGCGTCGTCTATGGGCAGGACAAGGCGATCGAGGCGCTCGCTGCTTCCATCAAGCTGGCGCGCGCCGGCCTGCGTGAGCCGGAAAAGCCGATCGGCTGCTATCTGTTCTCCGGCCCAACCGGCGTCGGCAAGACCGAAGTGGCTCGGCAACTCGCCGCCACGCTGGGTGTCGAAACCATCCGCTTTGACATGTCGGAATACATGGAGCGCCACACCATATCGCGGCTGATCGGCGCTCCCCCCGGCTATGTCGGCTTCGACCAGGGTGGATTGCTGACCGACGGCGTCGACCAGCATCCGCATTGTGTGCTGCTGCTCGACGAGATCGAAAAGGCGCACCCGGATCTGTTCAACGTGCTCCTGCAAATCATGGATCACGGCAAGCTGACCGACCATAACGGCAAGCAGGTCGACTTCCGCAATGTGATCCTGATCATGACCACCAATGCCGGCGCCGCGGACATGGCCAAGGCTGCCTTCGGCTTCACGCGTAGCAAGCGCGAGGGCGACGACATGGAGGCGATCACGCGGCTGTTCGCGCCGGAATTCCGCAATCGTCTGGACGCCATCATTACCTTCGCGCACCTGTCGCCAGACGTGATCGCGATGGTGGTCGAGAAATTCGTGCTGCAACTGGAAGCGCAACTTGCCGACCGCGATGTGACCATCGAGCTGACCGACGAGGCGGCGAAATGGTTGATCGCCAACGGTTATGACGAACTGATGGGTGCCCGGCCGATGGCGCGGGTGATCCAGGAGCAC
>JBAUGC010000275.1:0-8937 GCA_049679485.1 Xanthobacteraceae bacterium | reverse complement strand
TTGTTGAGGAAATGCCAGCTAAAGTACTTGGCCTGCATGTAGGCGAAGTTGAGCCCCAAACACATATGCGCGCCGCCGCCAAACGGCACGTAGGCAAATTTGTGCCGCCCGCGCGACGCCTCAAGCTCAAAGCGGCCCGGATCGAAGCGATCCGGCTCCGGCCAAATATCCGGCATGAAATGCGTAAAGAGCGGATTGATGTTGACGCCGGTCCCGGCCGGGATGCGATAGCCGGCAAATTCAAAGTCGCGCGTCGCGCGCCGCGGCAACGACGGCACCGGCGGCGCCATCCGCATCGCCTCCTTGAACGCCATTTCCGTAAGCGGGAGATCGTCGAGCCGCTCGAACGGCAAGGACGCCCCTGGGTCGAGGCCGAGCCCATCAAGCTCGGCGCGCACTTTCTCCTGCCAGTCCGGGTGCGCCGCTAGCCGGTAGACCAGCGAAGTGAAAGACGAGGTCAGCGTGTCGTGCGCGGCCAACATGAGAAAGATCATGTGGTTGACGATGTCGGCATTCGACAGGAGCGACCCGTCGTCCCAGGTGGCACGGCACAAATGGGAAAACAAATCTTCGCCGCCGCGGTTGCGCCGCAGCGGAATTTGCCGGTTGAAATAATCGTCCAGTTGTGCCCGGCCCTGCACGCCGCGGCGCATGCGTGTCCCCGGCAGCGGCACGCGGATGACCGCGATCGAGGCCGCAAGCATGGCAATAAAAGCTTGCTTGATCGTCTCGAGTTCTGCACCGAGTTCCTCGCCGAGGAATGATGTCGCCGCCAGATCAAGCGTCAGTTGTTTGATCAGAGGATAGAACTTGACTTCGCGCCGGCGCGGCCATTGCGCGATGCCGCGCGCAATCCCGGCATTAAGATCGGCGAGATAGGACTGCATTGGTCCGGATTTGAATGCCACCGACAGTGCCCGCCGATGCAGGCGATGCTCATCGAAATCAAGCAGCATCAGCCCGCGCGGAAACAGCCGGCCGAGGATGACATCCCAGCCGAGACCGGACGAAAAAATCTTTTGCGGATCGAGCAGAACCAGTTCGTTCGCTTCGGGACCAAGCATCGAGACGTTGCTGTGGCCAAAGGCCCGGCTGCGATAGACCAAGCCGTAGCGCTGCGCCCGGCGCTCGACGAAGCCTTTCGGGTCAGCAAGAAGCGGCAGAGTGTGGCCGAGGATCGGCCAACCGTCCTCGCCGGGAATGTGCGACAGCGCGCTGCTGGAGGTGGGCGCCGGCGGCGCCTCATAAGCCGGCAGCGGCGCCTCATAAGCCGGTGCTCGCCTGACTAAGGACCCGTACCGACATGGCATCCTCTCTCAGTTTCATCATGGACAAAATATAAGCAATCGCTCACAATGTATACTCGCATCCTTAGCAGGCGATCATGGCCCGAAAACCGTCAACAAATCCAAGAAAACCGGCGTCTCAAGAGCGATCACGTCTGACGGTCGATGCCCTCCTCGAAGCGACTGCTCGCGTTTTGATGAACGAGGGCTACGACAGGGCGAGCACCAATAAGATCGCTGCCGTGGCGGGCGTCAGTATCGGTTCGCTCTACCAGTACTTCCCCAGCAAAGAGGCGCTGGTCGCTGCTGTCATCGACCGCCACATGCACGAGATGATGCAGGTGGTCCGCGACGCACTGATCAAGGTCGCGACGCGCCCGATAGAGGTGGCGGCGCGCGAACTCGTTTCCGTCATGATCGACGCCCACCGCGTCAACCCAAAGCTTCACCGCGTCCTTGTCGAGCAGACCCCGCGTACCGGGCGGCTCGAAAACATCGAGGCTATGGACCGTGAAGCTTACGCGCTTGTTCGAAGCTATCTTGAGGCTCGTCGAGATGAGCTCGATGTTGCCAATCCGGATGTTGCCGCATTCGTCTGCGTGACGGCCGTGGAGGCGATCACCCACGCTGCGGTCGTGCGTGGTCCAGAAAGCATCACCGACGAAAAAGCCGAGAGGCTTGTGGACGACGTGACACGCCTTGTTGTGCGATATTTGCGAAAATAACGATCGACCGACGCGCTGTCGCTTGCCGAACGCCGGCACAAGACGATGCCGTTGGTCATCCAGTTCGGACGATTCGCGCCGGCCGCAAGACCAGTCTAAGCTCGATAGGCCGCGAGGAAAGTCTTGATTGCAATCCGCACCACGTGCTCGATCCGCTCCGGGCTTGGCGCGGAAGCGAAGTTGAAGACCATCGATTTGAATATCATCGCCTGACAGGCTTCCATCAGCTGCGCGGCGGCGATTTCGCAGTCCTCGACCACCAGTATCCCGGCCTCAACCTGGGCCTCGATATACCCGGCGAGTTTTGCAATCCCTCTAGCCGGGCCAGTCGCGTAAAATTTCGCACCGAGCTCCGGCATGCGATCGGCGATGGCGATTACGGTGCGGATTGCAGAGGCCTTCTCCGGCCGGCAGAGGAATTTGACGTAGGCAATGCCAAGGCGCGTGAGCACCGCTTCGACATCGTGATCGTTCAGATCGATATCGAAAATTCCTTCGGCCTGCGCTTCGCATTCCTGCTCGACGATGGCCTCGAACAATTCTTCCTTGTTTTTGAAATACACATAGAGCGTCCCCTTGGAGACGCCGGCGGCGCGGGCGATGTCATTCATACTCGCGGCGTCAAAGCCTTGGGCAAGAAACATCGCCCGGGCGCCATCCACGATCTGCCGCCGTTTGGCACCCTCGTCGTCAGCGTGGCCGGTCGCAGGCCGCTCCAACGTGGCTTGGTCGCTCATTTTCCAGGCCCTTCCACTTATTCGCTATTTGCGCGGCCCTAACCGCGAAAACTCTACCACATCGCGATCTCAATATAAATTGACCGAACGGTTCGGTCAATATTGACTTTTGCATTTCGCCTGCTTATTCTTGACCGAACGGTTCGGTCATACGAGCCTGGTTCCGGGCCTTCAAAGGAGTGCGAGGAATGTATCGCAACCAGGAAAGCAGCCTCTCCCCCTTCCAGATTGTGCCCCAGGAAGCCCATGCGGAGCGCGAAGCGGTGCAGGCGCCAGCGGAGCCAATATCGATCGAAGCTCGTGGACCGGGTCCGGCATTACCAGCGCCGGCAGAAGCCCCGGCGCCGGCTGGCAAAGTGCGTAAGCGGCCTTTAACCCGCCGCGTCGGGCTAGGCGCAGCCGCCATCCTCGCGGTCGGGACGGCCGGCTGGTTCGGCTACGACTATTTGACGGTCGGCCGGTTCATGGTTTCGACCGATGACGCCTATGTGCAGGCTTACAACACGACGCTGGCCGCCAAGGTGTCGGGCTATCTTGCCAGCGTTCCGGTTACCGACAACACATACGTTCACGCCGGCGATGTCATCGCCACCATCGACGACGGCGACTATCGGCTCGCGGTCGATTCGGCGCGCGAGAAGGTTGCGACCCAGGAGGCCACCATTGCCCGGATGGCGCATCAGATTGCCGCGCAGGAAGCCGCAGTCGTCCAAACCAGGACGCAGTTCGTTTCCGCGAAAGCAGCAGCCACGCGCACGGAACTCGAACTGACCCGCCAGAATCAGCTGGTGGCGCGCGACGCTTCGAGCCGGCAGCTTTTGGAACAGGCGCAAGCCAACCGCGACCAGGCTGTCGCCGGCGTCGAGGGCGCGCAGGCCGCAATCGAGTCGGCCGCCGCCAATGTCGATGTCCTCAAAGGCCAGCGGCAGGAAGCGATCTCCACACTCAACGAACTCAAGACGGCGCTTGCTAAAGCCGAGCGCGATCTGTCATTCACCGTGATCCGGGCACCGATCGACGGCGTCATCGGCAATCGCGCGATCCAGACCGGCGATTACGTGCAGACCGGTCAGCGGCTCGCGAGTCTCGTTCCGCTCAGAGAGGTCTACGTCAACGCCAACTTCAAGGAGACGCAGGTCGCGCATCTACGCCCCGGCCAGATGGCCTCTATTGCGGTCGACGCGCTGCCCGAACACACCATTCTGGGCACGGTGGAAAGTTTCTCGCCCGCATCCGGTTCGGTGTTTTCGCTGCTGCCACCGGACAACGCCACCGGCAACTTCACCAAGATCGTGCAGCGGCTTCCGGTGCGCATCCGCGTTCCGGCTGACATCGCCCGCGAGGGCTTGCTGCGCCCCGGCATGTCAGTCGTCGTAAGCGTGAACACCAAGGCGACCAAAGTCGCCGACACCGGCCCGACTACGCAAAACGCAGCACGCTAAGGCGTCAAGGCGCGCCATGGCCCAAGCCGGCACCCTAACCGCGGCCGCCGTACCGGCACCCTTGCCGGCCGACTCCGAACGCGTCGATCCGCTGCGCCTCGTTGCCTTCCTGGCGATGTGCTTCGGCATGTTCATGGCTTTTCTCGACATCCAGGTGGTGTCGGCATCGCTGTCGGAAATCCAGGCCGGCCTTGCCGCTTCCAGCGACGAGATCACCTGGGTGCAGACTTCCTATTTGATGGCCGAAGTAGTCGCCATTCCGCTGTCCGGTTTTCTCGCCCGCGCGCTTGGTACACGGGTCATGTTCGCGACGGCTGCCGCCGGCTTCACCATCGCGAGCCTGATGTGCGGACTGTCGTCATCCATGAGCGAGATGATCATCTGGCGGGCGCTACAAGGCTTCATCGGCGGCGGCATGGTGCCGACCGTGTTTGCATCCGCGTATGCGATTTTTCCACGCTCGCGCCAGCCGGTGATCACGCCGCTGATCGGCCTCGTCGCCACGTTGGCGCCGACCATCGGCCCGACGGTCGGCGGCTATCTGACCGACATGATGTCATGGCACTGGCTGTTCTTCATCAACATCGTGCCCGGCATCATGGTAACGATCGCAGCAATCACGCTGATCGACTTCGACAAACCCAATCTCGCGCTGTTTGAGAAGTTCGATTTCATCGGCCTGATCTTCATGGCGCTGTTCTTGGGCGCACTGGAATACGTGCTCGAAGACGGGCCGCGCTACGACTGGTTCGAGGATCCGACCATTGCGCTGGCGGCGGTGGTGTCTGCCAGCTCGGCCGTGATCTTTTTCATCCGCGTACTGACGGCGGGACAGCCGATCGTGGATTTGCGGGCCTTTTCCGACCGCAACTTCGCGCTCGGCAGCATGTTCTCGTTCGTGCTCGGCATGGGCCTTTACGGTTTGACCTATCTCTATCCGGTGTTTCTCGACGAAATCCGCGGCTTCAACGCGCTCCTGGTCGGCAAGACCATGTTCGTATCCGGCGTGACGATGTTTATCTGCGCCCCGATCGTCGGCCGGCTCATGACCAAGATCGACCCGCGCCTGATGCTGGCGATTGGCTTCGCCGTTGTCGCGTTGAGCAACTGGCAGGCAACCTACATCACCAGCAACTGGGATTTCTGGGAGCTGTTCTTGCCGCAGGTCCTGCGCGGCTGCGGCATGATGTTCGCGATTGTGCCGATCACCAGCATTTCGCTCGGGACGCTGTCGCCGGACATGCTGAAAAATGGCTCCGGGCTGTTCAATCTAACGCGCAATCTCGGCGGCGCGGTTGGCCTTGCGGGCCTCAACACCATCCTCGACAAGCGCATCGACCTGCATCTTGCGCGCCTGCACGATTCCATCACCTGGTCGCGGCAACCGGTGACGGAAGCCCTACAGAATTTCGCCGCCCGCATGCCCGGCTCGGACGCGCAGAACATGGCGCTCAAGTACCTGTTCTTGTTCACGCGGCAGCAGGGAATCGTGATGGCCTTCGCCGACGTCTTTTTGCTGCTCGGCCTGTTGTTCCTGGTATTTGCGCCGCTGGTCTGGTTCATGCGCCGCCCGCCGCCCATGGCGGGCGCTGCGCCGGCTGACGCACACTGATCGCCATAACGTTCGTCAGTTTGATCCAGGCGTGCCGTAGCCGCCCGCGGTCGGGGTCTGGATGATGATCGCCTCGCCGGCATCGATGGTCGTGGCATCGCAGCCGGCGAGTTTCTCGGCGCGGCCATCGCTGCGCTGAACCGCGTTCTCTCCGACTTGACCGTCCTCACCGCCCGCCAGCCCAAACGGGCGGACGCGGCGATGACCCGACAGAATCGTGCACTCCATCTTCTCCAAAAAGCGGATGGTACGGATAATGCCGTCGCCGGCGCTCCAGCGGCCGCGGCCGCCGGAGCCTTTGCGGATGTGGAAGTCCTCGAGCAGCACCGGATAGCGGAATTCCAGAATTTCCGGGTCGGTGAGCCGCGTGTTGGTCATGTGGGTGTGCACCGCATCAGTGCCGGGAAAGCCGGGACCCGCGGGCGAACCGGAGCAAATGGTTTCGTAATATTGATAGCGCGCGTTGCCGAAATTGAGATTGTTCATGGTGCCCTGCGCCGCCGCCATCGCGCCGAGCGCACCGAACAGGCAATTGGTCACCTCCTGCGAGGTCTCGACATTGCCGGCGACAACGGCTGCGGGAAATTCCGGGGACAGCAGCGACTTCTTCGGAATGACAATGCGGATCGGGCGCAGGCAGCCGGCATTCATCGGAATGTCGTCATCGACCATGACGCGGAAGACGTAAAGCACCGCGGCGCGGGTTACCGGCTCAGGCGCGTTGAAGTTGTTCGGCTGCTGCGGGCTCGTTCCGGTGAAATCGACCGTCGCTTCGCGCCGCGCTTTGTCGACTTTGATCTGCACCTTGATGACGGTACCCTGATCCATTTCGACGGCGAACTTGCTGTCATGCAGCCGGTCGATGACGCGGCGCACGCTTTCGGCGGCGTTGTCCTGCACGTGGTTCATGTACGCCTTAACCACCGGCAGCGTGAAATGCCGCACCATCTTGAGCAGCTCTTGCACGCCCATCTCATTGGCGGCGACCTGCGCCTTCAGGTCGTTGATGTTCTGCCTTGGATTGCGCGCCGGGTATTTCGCGCCGGTCAAAAGCGCGTGCACTTCCGCCTCGCGGAACAGGCCGTGTTCGACCAGCTTGAAATTGTCGATATAGACCCCTTCCTGCTCGATCGTCGTCGCATTCGGCGACATCGAGCCAGGCGAAATGCCGCCAACGTCAGCGTGATGGCCGCGCGACGCCACCCAGAACAGAAGCTCTCCCGGTCCCGGCCTTTCTTGCCAAGTGTGAGATTGAAAGACCGGTGTGCAGACGGTGATGTCGGGCAAGTGCGTGCCACCGTTATAAGGGGCGTTAATTGCGTACACGTCACCGGGCCGGACGTTGCCGGCATTCTCGCGGATAACGGTCTCAACGGCGCGGTCCATGGAGCCGAGATGCACCGGCATGTGCGGCGCATTGGCGACGAGCGTGCCCGCGCCGTCGAACACCGCGCAGGAAAAATCGAGCCGCTCCTTGATGTTGACCGATGACGCGGTGTTTTGCAGCGCGACGCCCATCTGTTCGGCGATCGACATGAACAGATTGTTGAATACTTCGAGCATGACCGGATCGGCGTCGGTGCCGACGGCATGCATCCGCGGCCGCGGCGCAGCGCGGGTGAGCACGAGATGATTCCTGGCGGTGACCTCGCCCTGCCAGCCGTCTTCAATCACCACGGTCTGGTGCGGCTCGATGATGACCGCGGGCCCAGCCACCTTATGGCCGCGCGAGAGCTGGTCGCGCGTGAACGCGGCCGCGTCGTGCCAGGCGCCCGCGGAAAAGAACCGCGTCCGTCGCGCCGGCGCCGGTAACGGCGCGGACGTGAGCGCACCCTCTCGTTCCGCGAATTTCGCGCCGCCGCCGATCGCTTCAACGGAGATCGATTCCAAAATCACCTGACGCTCTGGATAGCGAAAGCCGAAGCGCTGGCGGTGATGGGCGTGAAACCACAGCTGCATACTGTCCGGCTCTCGCAGATAACCAAAAATATGCCCGTCGAGGCGCAAAGGCAGCGAGGGCGGAAAATCCTGATAGGTCTGCGACGGTTTGTACTTGGCGCTCAGCTCCTCGAAGTGCCTGACCCGCGCCGCGTAGTCGGCGTCGGAGCCGCTCGATCCGCCGTCAAAGGTTAACGCGGTGTCAGTGCCGCTATAGCGGGCGTGCACTTTGATGGCGAAGCGAATGTCGTCCTGCGCGACGTCCTGGCGCAGCAACTCATCGCGTGCCTCCCGCGCCAGATCTTCAACGATTGGAACAAGTCGTTTCTCGAGTTCGTCGTCGGCTGGATCGTCAGGCAACGGCTCCTCGATTGCGAGCTGGCGCACGCTGCGGATATCGGCAAGCCCCATGCCGTAGGCAGAGAGCAGCGAGGAGTACGGGTGGATGAGGACCGTGGTCATGCCGAGCGCGTCGGCGACGAGACAGGCGTGCTGCCCGCCGGCGCCGCCGAAGCAATTGAGCGCGTAGCCGGTCACGTCGTAGCCGCGCTGCACGGATATTTTCTTGATCGCGTTAGCCATGTTTTCGACCGCGATCTTGATAAAGCCGTCGGCGACCTGTTCCGGCGTGCGGCCGTCACCGATCGCCGTCGATAGCGCCGTGACGGCTTCGCGCACGGCGGCGGCATCCAGGGGCGCGTTCTGCTGCGGTCCGAAAATCTTGGGAAAGAAGTCGGGAATGAGCTTGCCGACCATGACATTGGCGTCGGTCACCGCAAGTGGGCCGCCGCGCCGATAGCACTTCGGCCCCGGATTGGCGCCGGCCGAGTCCGGGCCGACGCGAAAGCGCGCGCCGTCGAAATGCAGGATCGAGCCGCCGCCGGCCGCCACGGTGTGGATCAGCATCATCGGCGCGCGCATCCGCACGCCGGCAACTTCGGTTTCGAACGTGCGCTCGAACTCGCCGGCGAAGTGCGACACATCGGTCGAAGTGCCACCCATGTCGAAGCCGATCAGCCGCTTGAACCCGGCCTCGCGCCCGGTCTCGGCCATGCCGACGACACCGCCGGCCGGACCCGAGAGGATCGCATCCTTGCCGCGGAATAATTCAGCCGCGGTCAATCCGCCTGAGGACATCATGAACATCAGCCGCGGCTCTTCACCTCCCCCTGGAGGGGGGAGGTCGCCGGCCGCAGG
>JBAUGC010000274.1:0-2481 GCA_049679485.1 Xanthobacteraceae bacterium | reverse complement strand
ACGACCCCAATGCCGATCGCCGAGCGGCGGATCCATGTCTGATGACGCGCAAAAAACGCCCACAACGGCCGGAAGGGCGAAACGCGCGGGACATCGCTGGCGCGGAGCGCACCGTCGGTCGCGGCAGAGCGTATCCTTCGCCGCAGATGAACGACCGACCTCCATCGCGGAAGCGCGGCCCGCTGCCTTTGCTGGCTGGTCATGCCCCCTCGGGTGGCCCCTCATCCGCGGTGATTTCAGAATAACCCGGCGCCATCGACCCCGTCCACGAGCGCGCGTATTCTGGCGGCGCACAATGCCGCTTTGAAAGCGTCGAAAGGAAGGCGCATGTCCACCAAGCTTGACCCCGGCACCAAGGCCCCCGCGTTCACATTGCCCCGGGACGGAGGCGGCACTGTCTCGCTAGCCGATTTCGCCGGCCGCAAGCTGGTACTCTATTTCTATCCGAAAGCGGATACGCCAGGCTGCACCAAAGAGGCTATCGACTTCTCCCGCCTCAAGGCCGCTTTTGCCAAACTCGATACCGACATCCTTGGCGTATCTGCGGACCCGGTACCGGCGCAGGACAAATTCAAATCCAAGCACAAACTCTCGATCGCACTGGCGTCCGACGAAAAGCATCGGATGCTGGAAGCGTATGGTGTCTGGCAGGAGAAGTCGATGTATGGGCGGAAGTTCATGGGGGTGGTGCGAACCACCGTCCTGATCGGGCCTGACCAACGTCTTGCCCGCGTGTGGCCGAAAGTCTCGGTCGAAGGACACGCCGAAGAGGTGCTGGCGGCCGCCAAGTCGCTTTGAAGCAAGTCACTATGAAGCAAGTCGCTATGAAACAAGTCGCTACGAAGCATGACCTCGTTTCAAAAACCGGCGGTTACTGTCGCGATAACGTTCGAAATTGCCGAAGCATTTACCCCAGGTCACAAAATGTCAGCCGCAATTTGCGGAATATTAACCATACGGCGCTCAAATGCCTTTCCGGGCGAGCCGGACCAAACAACCGGCTCTTGTGGGAGCGTCAATGTCGGGTGGGAAAGCGGCTCAGTCGCGTGAAGTCGTGCGCTTTCAAGGGCACGGCGTTCCGCGTGAGCGAAGCGCAAGCCGAGCAGGTTCTGGTTACACATTCGCCCATGCCGGGCGGCAGATTCGATTCGGACCGGTTGCATTCTGGATCGCCGTCGGCACGGTGGTGATCATGGCCGGTTGGTCGTTGACCGCCGCCACTTATTTCGCCTTCCGCGAGGACGTTCTCCGAGGTCTCCTCGCCCGCCAGGCCGAACAGCAATACGCCTATGAGGACCGTATCGCTGAACTGCGTGCCCGCCTCGACCGCACCACGAGCCGCCAACTACTCGATCAGCAACAGTTCCAGCAAAAGCTCGACGACCTGCTGCGCCGTCAAAGCACGCTGGAGTCGCGGGCGTCAACTTTGGTTGGCATCGTCGATCCGGCGACGACCGGTTCGATCAGGCCGCCAGCACGTGGCGGCTCGGAAGCGACGTTTACCACACCGTCCGGTCGCGACCACCAGTCGCTCCTTGATCCCGACTGGATGCAGACCAACCGTAAAACCGGCAAAGGTGGCGACGTTACCGCCAAGCTCGCGCGCGCTGAAACCTCTCTTGAGCGCGTCGAGCGACGCCAGTCGCTGGCGCTCGCGCAAATTGAGGAACGCTACGAGGGCAAAGCCCGCCGATTGCGGAATGTGTTTGCCGAACTTGGGCTGAAGATCAGCGCTCCGCCAGCGGCGGCAAGCGGCGGACCATTCGTGCCGGTCAAACTGCCTGGAGAAGGCAATAGCTTCGAGCGGGAGCTCATGCGCCTCAACATCGCGCGCGCCCAGACCGAACAGCTGAACCGTGCGCTGGTCTACGTTCCGGTGCGCAAGCCGGTGAGCGGCGAGATCGATATGTCTTCACAGTTCGGTGTGCGGATTGATCCGTTCCTGCGCATCCCGGCAATGCACACCGGCCTCGATTTCCGTGGTGAAGTCGGCGACCCGATCCGGGCAACCGCCGCAGGAACCGTCACCGCCGCCGGCTGGACCGGCGGCTACGGCAAGATGGTCGAGATCGATCACGGCAACGGGCTTGCGACCCGCTATGGCCATCTCTCGCAGATCGATGTCGACGTCGGCGACAAGATTCGGGTTGGCGAGGTCGTCGGCCGTCTCGGCTCGACCGGACGCTCGACTGGCCCGCACGTGCACTACGAAACCCGCATCGACGGCGAGGCAGTCGATCCGCTGAAATTCCTCAATGCCGGCGCCAGGCTCGAAGGTGCGACGACCCAATAGCGATTCGCGGTAGCCATCGGAAATAGTGAACCGTTGTATCGTTGTTCCCGGCTTTGCTTGTTACGATTTTCCAGTCACCGGCTTCACCGTTGCTTTTGGCGCGACATGATCCGTGTCCATCATCTGAACAATTCGCGCAGCCAGCGCGTTCTCTGGCTGCTCGAAGAAACCGGCACACAGTATGAAGT
>JBAUGC010000273.1:0-1887 GCA_049679485.1 Xanthobacteraceae bacterium | reverse complement strand
GAGCTGTCGCACACCGTGCGCGCCGAGCTTCTGTTCGCGCTCCTCCTCGCGCTGATGGCGACGGGGATGCCGATCTCGATTTCGCTCGGCCTCTCGGTGCTGACCTATTTGTTCATTCTCTCCGATGTCGATCCGAAGATGGTCGGACTGAAGCTGTTCACCAGCATCGACCGCTTCGAGATCATGGCGATCCCGTTCTTTATTCTCGCCGGCAATTTTCTGACAACCGGCGGTGTCGCGCGGCGCATGATCGATTTCGCGACGTCGCTGATCGGGCACTGGTACGGCGGGCTGGGACTCGCCGGCGTCGTCGCCTGTGCGTTGTTTGCCGCAATCTCCGGCTCCTCGGTGGCGACCGTGGTCGGGATCGGCTCGATCATGCTGCCGGCCCTGCTGCAAAAAGGTTACCCGCCCCGCTTCGGCGCCGGTGTCATTGCCACCTCCGGCGCGCTCGGCATCTTGTTTCCGCCCTCGATCAATCTGGTCATCTACGCGGTCGCGACCAGCGGCATGCAGCCGCGCGGGCCGGACGGCGCCGTCGTCGATTCCGCTTCGGTCGGCCAATTGTTCATGGCCGGCGTGGTCCCCGGCCTGATCCTTGCCGCAATGCTTGGGGGGACGACCTGGTATCGCGCCTGGCGCAACGATTATCCACGCATGCAGCGCGTGCACTGGTCGGAATGCTGGCGCGCGTTCCGCGAAAGCTTTTGGGGGCTGTTCCTGATCGTCCTGGTGTTGGGCGGCATTTATTCGGGGATGTTCACGCCGACCGAAGCCGCCGCCGTTGCGGCGGTCTATGCGTTTGTCATCGCGGTGTTCGTCTACAAGGGCTTGAAGGTTCGCGAAGTGCCGGCGGTGCTGCTCAAAGCGGCGTCCATGAGCGCGATGATCCTCTACATCATTACCAACGCGGCAGTGTTCTCCTGGCTTTTGACCTCCGAGCAAATCCCGCAATCCATGGCCGGGTGGATGACCGCGCAGGGCTTCGGCACGGTGGCGTTTCTTCTGGTCACCAACATTGTGCTGCTGGCGGCCGGAAATTTCATGGATCCTGCCGCGATCGTGCTGATCATGGCGCCGATCCTGTTTCCGATGGGCGCAGCGCTCGGCGTCAATGCTGTCCACCTCGGCATTCTGATGGCGGTGAACATGGAGGTTGGTCTCTGTCACCCGCCAGTGGGGCTCAATCTCTACGTCGCCTCCGGCATCACCGGCATGGGCATCGCGGAACTGACGGTGGCGGTGCTGCCATGGCTCGCGACCATGCTGATCTTTCTGGTGATGGTGACTTACATTCCGGCAATCTCGCTGTGGCTGCCGCATTTGCTCGGGATGCTTTGACCCCGCTACGATCGGCATCGCGACAGGGCAGTCCTGGGCGCGCCCCGACAACACAGTGACGCCGTGACGACCAAAAATCTTCCGCCCATCGACATCGTCGCCGACCTCTGGCGGCTCGCCGGAGCTGATGCCACGGCGCTCGACTTTCTGGAGCTGTCGGGCCGCGAACCGGCGCTGCCCTCGTCCTTCCGCGTGGGCGCAGCGGCGCAGGCGAGCATTGCGGCTGCGGCTCTCGCCGCAGCCGAGTTGCGCCACGATGCTGGCGTCGCGCGTCAACGGGTCAGTGTCGATATGCATCGCGCTGCGATCGAGTTTCGCAGCGAGCACTATTTGACCATCGATGGTCAGGCACCGGCGAATTACAGCGATCCGCTGTTTCGCGCCTACCGGACTGGCGATGGCGGCTTTGTGCGCCTACACATGAATTTCGCACACCACCGCGAGGCGGTGCTCAAGCTGCTCGGCTGCGCGCCGACCCGGGAGGCCATTGAGGCAGCGCTGAGTAAGTGGGAAGCCGTCGCGTTCGAGACGGAAGCGTACCGGCAC
>JBAUGC010000272.1:0-11582 GCA_049679485.1 Xanthobacteraceae bacterium | reverse complement strand
GGCCGCTCCAGATGAACACAAGTTGGTGCCTGGCTACGATAGAAGGTTCCCATTCCCGCGTTGGTCTAACTGTTCTGCTCCGGACAATATCTATGCCCAACACGAACGTGAACGCTGCGGATCGGTGAGCATGTCGCGCATCGCGCTGCACCTGCCTCATACGTGACTTTTACCGGACCACCCCCGCCGTGCCACACGCCCGCGCGTGGAGTGGTACATCGTCATCAAGACTATCAAAGGCCGCCGCTACCGGTACCAGGATTCAGATCATTGCCCTGGCTGCCAGATTTGGTCTTTCGACCATTCTTCCGCGCTTGCCCTGATTAGCCAAAAGACCAAGCTCATTCCCGCCGGAACAACATTGGAAATATAGAGGATGATTAGGTAGTCGCCGAGCCGGTTTCCTCGGACCTCGTGCCGCCAATAGGTCAGCTAAGTGCTCGATTTTATGAGATGGCGGTCCCGGCAAGACTCGAACTTGCGACCTTCGGTTTAGGAAACCGCTGCTCTATCCGGCTGAGCTACGGGACCGATTGAGGAATTTCGTTCCTCGGTAATTTCTAGGCCGACTAGGTACCGAGTTCTGTTCACGTAACACTCGCATGTATAGCATCCCATCGCCGCGCTCGCACGGGTCAGTTTTCCGTTAGCTGCCTGAAGTCACTCTTGTGGCGCTGTCTTAGTCCTGCCGGTCGCCGAACTGTCGGCTGGCGGAACGGCGGTCATGCCGTCACGCAAGAGTCAGCGCCGCGACACGGGAATCAATGCTCAGTCTCCCGCGCGACCGCTACGCGGGACGGTACAAAGACGTGAACCGGTTTATCAGCAGCGCGTACTCACAAATTGAAGCTGAGGGTCGATGTCCGTTCTGCGGCGCATTGCGGACTCAAGTCATACATGGCGGCACTTCCCCGTCAGAGCAGCTTTTTAGTCCATTCTTTGCGTGGAATTTTGAAATTGCCGCCGCAGCATCTACAGCCCGCGCCATGCCCTGCGGTCGCCGAGAATTGCGATGGATTGGCGCGCGTAGCCGCAGCATGCGTCGAGAGCGCCGGAAAGCACAATACGGCCCGCGGCGATTCGGCCCCGCAATCGGGACAGGCTACCGGCAAGTCATATTCCGCCAGCGGCCGAAATTCGGAAAATGGACCGCAGTGTGAGCAGTCGTACTCGTATTTCGGCATGTCATTCCTCGCGCTATGCGCCGACGCAAAGACCGCACTCTCTGGTCGCCTGCGGATGGCAGGGGCGTTTGGGCTCTCCCACGCGCCCCCCTTCCATCTTCCAGACTAGCTGCCGACGCCGGCGAAGATATGCTTTCGGACGCTGGCGTGGACACCCCAGTTGCCATCAACGACTTGCGTGACGCCGAAATCGACGCCGACCGACATCAGCGAAATGGCTTCGTCTTCGCTAAGGTTCTGCGTGTTCATCAAGAACTCTCTCATCTTGCGAAACGCGTCGCGCATGGCGTGATCAACTGAGGATTTCTTGAAAATCTCGCTTTGCGCGTTGGCACCCAGGTCGGTCAGATAGTTCGGATAGCTGAATCCGTGCACTACCCATTCCTCCTTGGTCTCGAGCAACGGCCAATTAAGCCTCGACAACAAGGTGCCGGCCGCAATGTCGCTTTGCTTGTGCAGGATGAACTGGAACACGCCGGTCCAGGATGATTCGATTGCAGTGCCGGAAACCTCGCCATCCCCCATAGCCGCGTGGGTATCGCCAACCGAGAAGAAGGCTCCGTCGATGGAGACGGGGTAGTACAGCGTTGCTCCTTTGCCGAAGCGCCAGTCGTCGACATTGCCGCCGATATAGTCGGGTGGAATGGAATTGACGATGTCGGCCTCCTTCTGCGTGAGGCCGAGACAGCCGAAATGCGGCCGCAGCGGTACGCGCACGCCTTTGAGCACACCGGTTTTCGGATTCCACTTTTGCGGATCAACGACCAGGCCGGGATAATCGTAGACCTTATGTTCGACGCCGTTCGGGTCGGTAAATGGCCCCCAGCGATAACTGTGGACTGCTCTTGCCCAGTCGTTGCTGCCGTCAGACTCCAGCTCGTAGATGGTCACGATTTCGCGCGGCTTTTCGCCACCGACCCAATCGTTGTACTGATAGCCCCACCATGCCGCAATGTTGGTGCCGAAGGTCTTGCCCTTGAATTGCGGATTGGCGCAGGGACGCGGATACATGTCGAGGACGCGGACTTCGAGGATGTCACCCTCTTTGGCCCCGCGGATCGCGATCGGCCCAGTCATGATGTGAACGCCGTAGCCCGCACCCGCGCCGTTGGGAGCATCCATCGGGCCGGCGCCACGCCGGTCCACGTTCTTCTTGCCCTTGGTCCAATAATAGACGCTTTCCGCTCCCGGATCGCCCTTGATCATACGTTCCGGATCGTCACCGGCCTGATGCGTCAAGCATTCGATCGTCGCATAGTCGCCGGAATCGATCTCGATCAAAGGTGTCAGCTTCTTGCTGAAATATCCCCAATGGACGGTTTTGTCCGAGGCCGGTACGTACCAGTGGCTCGCCTTTCCCGGCATTGTCGCCATGCCCGTCAGGGGCATTTGCCGCGGCGTCAATTCCTGCGCTTCCGCGCGCGAGACCATTGGCGAAGCGACCGTCCCGAGCGCTGCCGCGCCTCCGGCGATCGTCGCGGTTTTCAGGAATTCGCGTCGGCTCTCATTGGTGCCGTTTGAGTGTGACTTGTCTTCACGTCGCGTGCTCATACCTGTGCTCCCCTGAAGCGGCCCCGGTGTTGCGACTGTCGTGCGGCTTTACTGTCGGTCGAGCTTTGAAAGCTAAAGCACTGTATTCCAGGCTGTCAATCAACGTGCAGCTGACCTGTGACATAAAAAGGGCCGTATCTTTCCAGCATTTTTCGGGGACGAGCAGGCGGCGACGAAAAATCTGGCGCTACGCAATACTCGCAGCCTCAATTGCATCATGGCGTCATCCGTTATGTGTGTCTCGTACGCATTCGATTTTTGAGCTGCTGATACAGGCGGCGCTGCAGGTGACGAAGGACGCGAAATGGCCGCCGACCGCCGCGATGCATACCCTAGTTCCGAACTCGGCCAATCGCGACCGAGGCGAGCTAGTAGAAAATCCGGCCATGTCCGCTATGCCGATTCGCCGGATGTCGCCGTTGGGGTCAGACTCAGTCCTTCGGCGATGTCCGGGTCATATCGGCTAATCCCGATAGCCGACTAAACGTACACGTTGCGGCACTTCGGTTTCGGACCATGAGCCAACATCAGCTTACGCATCCTGTCGACGCTAGATCACCCTGCAACGTGCTAACGGACGCGAGGGCTCGGGCACGAAGCTTCCGAGAGGTTTGAAAATGTAACGGCCCTTTTTGCGTAGAAAAACCGCAAAATGCGTTCGGCGGTCGGGCGACGGAGCGCAATGAATTCTGCTTTTGTTTGTATCAAATCGTTGCGAATTACCTCACCACCAGACAAGCGCGAACGATAAATTGCGTCTACCGTCCGCAAGTGGAAACCAATTGCTTTCAGAATAATCGCAACGGGACTTGTCCAGGCACCCATAAACAGCCGTTCAATCTCGTAGACTGAAAGGCCCGAGAGCTGAGCGATTGAGGCCATGAGTTCTGCAAGTTTCCTTTCCTCCGCAAACTCATTCACGACCGCCTCGGACAGCTCCAGCGATTTAACTGCGCGCATGGCTGGCCCATAATCCGTTAATGAGCCGGTAGTCCTTTTTGCAGTCAATGTTGCATTAAGGGGTAAAACCTCATGAATTATTTCACTTAGCTCCGGGTTGGCGGTCATCAGTCTTTGCCGCACAATATTCGACGCCTGGGACAGGAGCTCGCGAAGATAATGCTCGGGGATGTCCTTTCTGCCAGCGACGCATTCAGTTAGCCAATCATCGTCAGTGCTTCTTTGGACGAGCATCCCGAAACTAGGACCGGAGATTGCTGCGCCCGGATTACTGGCTAGAGTACCCAAAACTTTGTTGTTGCCTTTTGCAATCAGCTGATAACTAACCGTTTCGCTAACCTTGTTGCGAGTTGCAATAGCAAGCAGATATTCTTGCCCTTTTATTGCTATGCAGTGAGTAAGAGTATCGTCGTCCAGCACGTTAGATTGAGAGAGAATTGGCTCCGCGACTTCAATCGCATCGTCAAGCGCGAGTGAACGGATGGTATTGGTTGGCGCGCCGTTTACCGGCGCAAGTCGCTGGGCTAGTTTCGCGCGAGCAGCAACCTCGACCCTGGCGATTAGTTCATTTAAAACGGCGTCGTACACGTCCAGTTGCTCAGCGGAATAGTGCCCTACATTGAGGAGAAACAGGTCAGTTATCTGCTGCAACATCGCGCCGGCTTCGGCCGACCGAGTTGTGATTGCTTTTTCAAGATCGGAGACGAGGTTGACCGGTAGCAAGGCGTTCTCGTGAAATTGCCTGACACTTACCAGCACTGACTATGCGGCGCCCATTTAGTAGCTAAATGGCCCTTGCATTCAGTGGCCTAGATTTTGCGCAACGTCCAAGCGCGGCGACAGCCGGACACGGGAGAGGCCGCCGACTGAGCCGGCCTAACCGTGCATAGGCCTTTGCGCGGCCTACTTAAGTTGCGTCGATATGCTCGAAAAGGTCGCGTTGAGCTGGGTACCGAGACCATTAACAACCGCGATAATTGCCACCGAGATGCCGGCAGCGATAAGCCCGTATTCAATCGCCGTAGCAGCCGATTGGTCATTCACAAAGCGCAAAACAAGAGCACGCATCGAACAGCCCCTTTTTATCCGATCATTTCGCCCGAGGTAAGGTAACCACCACAATTTGATGGCGCGTAAAGAAAATCGGTAAATGTCTCCTACCGGAATGCGGCCCTGACTTTGTTTGCACTGGTCAGGGCGGCTAGACCGCGTGCGACTTGCCGGGCAATGTCCGGTGTTGCTCCGATCGCACCAAAACGGTGTGAGGCCACATCTGTAGCGAAGGGCCCAACAGGCGACACTTAAGTGCCGAACCGAGCGCGGTAGTCCTGCGGGGTGATGGTGATCAGGCGATGAAAGCTACGCCGCAAGGTTTCCTCCGAGCCGAAGCCGCATCGTTGCGCGATCCGTTTGACTGGCAGGCGTGACTCCGAAAGCAGACGCTGCGCCGCCTCCACCCTCAGCCGTTCAATGGCGCGGGCGGGCGTTTGCCCAGTCGCCTCCGCGTAATGCCGGCTGAAACTGCGCTCGCTCATCCCGGCCTGATCGGCGAGGACCGAAAGCGAAAGATCGCTCGTCAGATGCTTGTCGATCCAGTCGTGGAGCCCGCCGAACTTGTCGTCGCCTGCTTGCAAAGCCAGGGCCGCGCTGAACTGTGCCTGTCCGCCGGGACGCTTGAGGAAGACGACCAGGTAGCGGGCCACGGCGAGCGCCATTGAACGGCCAAGGTCCTCTTCCACGAGCGCCAGCGCCAGATCGATCCCGGCGGTCACTCCTGCTGAGGTCCAAACTGAACCGTCACGAACGAAAATCGGATCAGGCTCGACACGCACGGCGGGAAAGCGCTGGGCAAGTTTGGCAGCGTAATTCCAGTGGGTCGCTGCGCGGCGCCCGTCCAGCAACCCTGCCGCAGCGAGCAGAAACGCGCCGGTGCAGACGGAGGCAACACGACGCGTCTGCGCGGCTTGCTTCCGTATCCATTCGACCAGCACTGGGTTCTCAGTCGCAGCGTCGACCCCCTCGCCACCGGCAACCAGCAAAGTGTCCAGTGCTCCACCGGGTTTCGAGAGCGGACTCGTGGCAAGCGTCACGCCGGCTGAGGCCATAACGCTTTTGCCGCCTTGCGCCACGACTCTGAGCTCATAGGGCCGGACTCCTCCGGCGTCGGCGACGAGATCGTTGGCGGAGGCAAACACCTGAATCGGCCCCGTGACATCGAGCAACTGCACCGCCGGGTAGGCGAGCATTTCGATGAGACGGACCGGCTTTGGCGAGAATCGAGGGAAATTTGGCATTTCCGCCAAATCATGCCCGCCTAAATTCGCTTTGTCTATTCGCTAATCTCAGACCAGGAGCCTCCCATGATCCCGCACGACACTCACCTGCATATCGGTTCCCTGTTGTTCGAAGGCGTCGATCAGATCGATCTGACAGGACCATTCGAGGTGCTGTCGCGCATTCCGAACTCGACCTATCGCGTCTACGGGAAAACGGCAGCGCCAGTTCGCGATCTGAAAGGATTGCGGCTGACACCCGACGCTGCCCTGGTTGATGCGCCGCCGCAGGATGTCCTCCATGTGCCAGGCGGCCACGGCCAGGAAGCCTTGATGGACGATGATGAGGTGCTAGCGTGGATCCGTCGGCAGGCGGCAGGCGCGTGCAGCATTTTCTCCGTGTGCACGGGCGCTCTGATCTGCGGGGCGGCCGGCCTCCTCAAGGGACGCCGAGCGACGACGCACTGGGCATCGTTTCACCTGCTGCCGTATTTTGGCGCGATCCCCGTCAACGAACGCGTGGTCGTGGACGGCGCGTGGGTTTTCGCCGCAGGCGTTACGGCTGGTATCGACGGTGCGTTGCGGCTCGCAGCCGGGTTGCGCGGCGACGAGGCCGCACAAGCCATCCAACTTCACATGGTTTATGCGCCGGAACCGCCCTTCGACAGCGGTACGCCCGAGACGGCGCCAGCCGCGATACTGGAACAAGCACGGCAATCCGTGCAGGCCATTACCACGCAGCGCGAGCAAACGGCGCGGCGTATCGCAGGCAAAATCGGCATCGCCGTTGTGGCGGCGCGGGTCGGAGCATGACCTCGCTCGTGCAAGCGCTTTGGCGGGAACCGAGGGTGTATTGGCGCGCCCGCCAACAGCAGCGCTCCTACATAGATGCACGGGTTCAGTCGAAGCATCCGCAGCGATGATCCCACGGCAACATCAGTAAGGCTCACTTAAATAAAGGCTGACTCAGATGACAAACTTTCCAGTTTACACCTTGGAATCCGCGCCAGAACGATCGAAGCCGGCGTTGCAGCAATTGCAGTCTGCTTTCGGTATGATTCCGAACATTGCCGGAGCCATGGCGACCTCTCCTGTTCTGATCAACAGCCTCGTCGGTCTGTTCGGGAATGTGCATGGCGGCAGCTTCACGGAAGCGCAGGTCCAGATCGTTCTGCTCACCGACGCAGTGACCAATGCGTCCATGTGGGCCGTCGCATTCCATACGACGCTGGCGCTTAAGGAGGGGATCGATCCAGCGGATGTCCAGGCGATTCGCGAGCGCCGTTTGCCGAAGGATGGAAAGCTCGCTGTGCTGTCGGCTCTGGCAAAAACGATGATCGAAAAACGTGGACGTCTCGATGATGACGACATCAATCGATTCCTCGCGGCCGGCTTCGGCAAAGATCACCTCCTCGAAGTCATCGCCGCGGTCGCCGCGTCCACGATCACGAACTATACCGGCAGCATTACGAAACCTCCGCTCGAAGCGCCATTTCAGGTTCATGCCTGGGCCGGTTGATATCCAGGCGCTATCGAGATCACCTCGCTGGGGCAATTCCTATGAAGTCTGCTTTGGGTCCATTCGCAACACATTCCTGCTGCACGCGTGAGGTCGGCTTATCCTCCGATCTCGGAAGTTTCGGCGCATTGCGGCGAACGACGTTCAGCGGCCAAAAGCGATCGAAGGGATCGCTCCCGGTTTCCGTCCGCATTAGCACCCTGTAAGCGGACTTGCTCGCTCCAATCGACGCGTACCCGTACCTCATGCGCACGTATGTTTAGGAAACCGCTGCTCTATCCGGCTGAGCCACGGGACGGTTTCGGCTAGCGGCGCGATTTATAGTAGGCCGCAGAATCGCGTCGAGGCTTTGGTCCGAGACTGGAAGTCACGGTGCGCTCAATCTACCTGGATCGACTCGGGTGACCCATCCGCATGATGCCGACTGGCTCGGCCACGGATTTACCAACAATCGCAGTGCCGGTATCCGCGGGCGTCCGCCGGGCAGGCATAGTGGTAGCCGACCGGACAGGCGGGATGATCGCCGCCGGGCCAACAGCCGCAATATCTGCCGCCGGTTGTCCCGTAGTGGCAGGCATAGAACAGGCCGGGTGAGCAGGCGGGAAGATAACCGTCGCCTGCATAACGGTAGACGCCCTGCGCCAGTTGCGTGAGCGGCGTGAAATTCTGCTGCGCCGCCGGGCTCGCGGGCGCTGCCTGCACCCGGGCTGCGAGCCCGATCACACACAGGCCAATGGTGGCCGCAGCAACAGTGACCTTCAGGAAGGCGCGCATGATAATGGCCTCGATGCGGATATCCGTTATGCCGCAGCCTAACGGCGAAACGTTACTCGCCGGTTGATCGCGATTTTGAGGCCATGTTTGCCGCCTTATGGCGGCCTGCTCGCTTATTGGGATCGCAGTTCTCTTGAGACGCCCGCTTGATTAAGACGGCCGGCTCCATCGCGAAGCTGCTTTATTGCGAAAGCTGCCTTATTGAGAAAGTTTTCTGGCTTCGCGGGCCATCTGCAGGCAGGTGAAGAGATCGGTGTAGCTCTGGTATCCGCCGGCGCCGGCTTCGCCGATGCAGTTGGCTTTCTCGGTAGCGGAAAAGCTCGGCCACTGCCGCACTACCCGGCTCCGCATCGCCGTCTCGCTCTTAATACAGTGCTTGAAATCCTGGCGCGCGCTCCGGTTCGGCTCCAAAGCCAATCCGCCTTGCTGGGCGATGCCGCGGCAGACCGGCTCCAGGTTGAAGCGCGGGACATTGTCCGCGACTGCGATGGTGAGTTGCACCGCAAATGCCAACGTCGTGACGGGAATGATCACGGCAAATCTCCTATGGCAGCTAGCGACAAGCTAATAGGCGACGTTGCAAAACGAAAGATTGATTTTGATCAATATAAACGATGGCGTGCGCAATTTCACAATTCCTCGCTACCGCGCAGCAGCGGCTTCCGCCGGCACCTCGTCGGTGTGGACCTTGAAGCTCGCGAGCTTGCAGGGGCCGAATTCGGTGACGATGGCGACGTCGGTGGCGTCGCGGCCGCGGGCCATCAAAATACGGCCGATCCGCGGTTCGTTGTGGCGCGCATCGAAGGTGTACCAGCGGCCGCCGAGATAGACTTCGAACCAGGCGGAGAAATCCATCGGCGAAGGGTCTGGCGGCACGCCGATGTCGCCGAGATAACCGGTGCAATAGCGCGCCGGCACGTTCATGCAGCGGCAGAGCGTGATGGCGAGATGGGCGAAGTCGCGGCACACGCCGCGCCGCTGCGCATGCGCGTCCCAGGCGGTTTTGGTCGGGCTCGCGTGCTCATAGCCGAACCTGATGTGGTCGTGGACGTAATTGCAGATCGCCTGCACCAGCGGCCAGCCCTTCGGCACATTGCCGAACTGCGCCCACGCGATCTGGGTGAAGCGATCGGTTTCGCAATAGCGGCTGCCGAGCAGATAGACCAGCGTATCGACCGGGAGGCTCTCCAAGGCGTGCTGCTCGGCGCCCGGAGCCACGTCATCCGGCGCTCCGCTGTCCTGGATCAGAAAATCGGTGGACAGCGTAAGCCGGCCCTTGGGTGCGTGGATCACGTGGCAGGTATTGCCGAAACCATCGCGATACCAGTTGGCGGGACTGAAAGGATCGAGCTGCATGCGATCCTGGGTCAGCAAGTCGGGAATGCGCGAGGGATGGACGCTCAGCGTCAGGATCATGGGCGTCGGCTGCGGACATTCGTAGGAAATTTCGTAGCCTGCGCGAATTTTCATCAGCGGATTCTGCGGCCGAGGTCGCTGAAAATGCCAATCTTAAGTGTCCGTTTTCCTGGCTTTTGCATTTTTTGCGAGGCGGCGATGCTGTCCTAGTATATTAATTTACACAAAGTATGCATTTCTCGGGCCAGGATCGGTCAAGTAGCGCGTTAAGAGTAGCTTAACAAACGCCGCCACGGACCCCAATGCGTTGCCGGTATTTGCTCCACCAATGTACGCGCCGATGAGGGAGCCCGCGAAGCGTCTGTTGGCGACTGGCGAACCTTCGCCGGTCACCGTGTACAATCCCAACGGCGGCTCGCCGTTCCTTCTGGTCACCGATCACGCCGGCAACGCGATCCCGCGCTCGCTCGGCCGGCTCGGCGTGCCGCCGCAGGAGTTGCTGCGGCATATCGCCTGGGACATCGGCATTGCCGGCGTCGGCCGGATCCTGTCGGACACGCTTGGCGCCGTGCTGATCCAGCAGAATTATTCGCGCCTGGTCATTGACTGCAACCGGCCGCCGGGCATGCCGTCGTCAACCCCGGAAATCAGCGAGCTGACGAAAATACCCGGCAATGCCGGTTTGAGCGATGAAGACAAGGCGGCGCGCGCCAAGGAAATTTTTTGCCCCTATCACGAGCGCATCGAGGCCGAGATCAAGCGGCGGTGGCGCGTGCGCATGCCGGCGGTGCTGATTTCGCTGCACAGTTTCACGCCGAGATACAAAGGGATGGCGCGGCCATGGCATGTCGCGTTGCTGTATAACCGCGACCCGCGGCTGTCGCGACATCTGCTCGCCCTGCTCAAGGCCGAGCAGGGCCTGGTCGTCGGCAACAACGAGCCATACGTGGTCAGCGACTCTACAGACTACACCATCCCGGTGCACGGCGAGCGTCTGGGACTGCCGCACGCGCTGATCGAAATCCGCCAGGATCTGATCGGCGACGAGCGCGGCAAACACACCTGGGCGCTCCGGCTCGCGCGCCTGTTGCCGCGGGCCTATGCGGGGATGGCCGCGACTTGATCGCAGGTGCGGACGCGATTACGGATCGCTAGATTTATAAGAACAAGCTGCCGGTCTCGTCTAAGACCGAACACGGCGGCGCGGGAGCGAGCGTCTCGGGAGCAGGTTCACATGACCAAACTCACCCAAAGCTACGTGCATGGCGTGTCGATGACGCCGCTGATCGGCGAGACCATCGGCGTGCACTTCGACAAGGCGGCGGCGCGATGGGGCGAGCGCGACGCGCTGATCGTGCGGCAGCAGAACGTCCGATGGACCTATCGTGAGCTGCAGACAAAAGTCGACGCGTTGGCCGCGGGGCTGCTCGCACTCGGGCTTGCGCCCGGCGACCGCATCGGCATCTGGTCGCCGAACAATGCCGAATGGGCGGTCACGCAATTCGCCACCGCCAAGGCCGGCCTCATCCTCGTCAACATCAACCCGGCGTATCGGCTATCGGAACTCGACTACGCGCTCAACAAAGTCGGCTGCAAGGCGCTGATCACCGCCGACTCGTTCAAGACCAGCGACTATGTCGGCATGCTCCGTGAGCTCGCGCCGGAGATCGACCGCAGCGCCCCCGGCAAATTGCAAAGTAAGCGCCTGCCGGCGCTGACGACGCTCATTCGCATCGGCGACGACGAGAAGCGCGGCTTCCTGCGCTTTGCCGACGTGCTCGGCATCGGCGGCGAGCGCCATCGCGCGCAGCTCGCCGAGCTTGCCGGCACGCTGCAATTCGACGACCCGATCAACATTCAGTTCACCAGCGGCACCACCGGCACGCCAAAGGGCGCGACGCTGACCCATCACAATATCCTCAACAACGGCTACTTCATCGGCGAGGCGCAGCGGCTGACGGATCG
>JBAUGC010000271.1:0-2806 GCA_049679485.1 Xanthobacteraceae bacterium | reverse complement strand
GTTCACCGCAGCCGACATTTCCGTCGGCTATGCTTTGCTGCTTGCGGTATTCACCAAGCTCGACGCGAAGTTCACCCCGGCGGTCGCCGCGTACTGGCAGTCGCTCAAAGAGCGGGATGGCTTTCGGCGCGCCATGGCCAAGCAGAACGCCGCCGGCCGCGAGCAGGGTGTGGAAAACCGGTTGGACCCCTGAGAACAAAGAATCAATTTTAGAGAGTGGCAATATTTCATCGCGGCCAAGAGGCGGGCGTAACACTACGCCTGCCTTGTCGGCTGTTGCTCCGCCGTACCGGTCAAACCCGGTGTCTATTGCCTTGCCGCAATAGAGCTACGCTTCGATCCATTCCTGCGTGCTTTGCGCCGCGCCCTCGGTTGAGCCGTGGGCGTGAGGCGACGCCGGCATCTGCAGGACGGTGGCGCGCTGGCCGGGAATGAGGCGCGTGATCAAGATCATCTGCCCATTCGGAAATTCGAGCGCGTCGTGGTGCACGTTCGGATCGTCCATATTGATCTGCCGGAACCGCGCTACTTTGTGACCGGCCCGAGCCCGGCCGAACAGGCTGAAAGCGCGTTCGTAGACAACGTCGCTCGCGAAGGCGAGCTCGGTGCCGGGAAGCAGGCAAACCGCAACCTCCGGCTCCCCGACCGCGGCAAAGCCGCGGGTTATCGATTTGGCGAAATCCGTGGCGACGATCGTTTCTCCGACCGTGGCCGGCCGTGACGCCACGAGATGCAAGCTGTAGTCGCACATGGAATTACTCCTCTCCACTCCGGAGCCCAGTTACTCAAGCTGAACCGCGCCGCCGATCAAATGTTCCCTTGCGGCCGACGTTCGCCGTCAGCGAATGATGTGATCGTCTGGCTATTAGAGAAGCGCTGGCTGGTGGCCGCGGTGCCGGAGCTGCGACCGGCTTACGCCTTAGTTGATGGTCAGCTCTGCGGGCGGATGCCAATCGTAAATCCAGTCGTAGTTGCGCAAAAGCTGCTTACCGCCGATCGTCCGCATTGCGACATCGCGCGCCCAGCCGCTAACGCCGCCGAAATGATAGCGGCCGCCATTGCGGGCGGCGAGGCGTTGCACCTTCCGCGTCCGTACGCGCCGCGCCGCGCCGTAGGTTTGCAGGGCAGCAGCCGGATCGTCCGGCTGCCGCGCCATGCTTTGTGCCACCACCGCCGCATCTTCGATTGCCATCGCCGCCCCTTGCGCCAGGTAGGGCAGCATCGGGTGCGCGGCGTCGCCAAGAAGTCCTACCGGTCCCTTTGACCAGCGCCCGATTGGCCGGCGCTCGTAAAGCGCCCATTTCAACCAGGCGTCGGGCAGGCCGACGAGAGCGCGCGCCGGCACCGCCCATGCCTCGGCGGTCAGGCGTGGCACCAGGTCCGCGCGGCTTGCCGGCTCGCTCCAGCCCGGCGCATTCCAGGATTCGGTGGCAATGATGACGATGTTGATCACCTGGCCGGCTTTGACCGGATAGTGAACCAGATGCGCCTTGCGCCCGAGCCAGAGATAAACGAATGGCTCGCGAAACTCCGGCGCGACCTCGCGCGCCGGAACTAGACTGCGCCAAGCGGCATGCCCGGTGAAGCGCGGCGGTTCGTCGTCAGCGACGCGGCTGCGCACCGCCGACCACAGACCGTCGGCGCCAATGAGCGCAAGACCCCGTTCATTGATAGCCCCGGTGCGGCCGCGTGCTGCTACGGTGACGCCATTCGGATGGGTGACGAAGTCTTCGACGCGCGTGCCAAGCTTCAGCGTGACTTCCAGGCGTCGCGACACCGCGGCCAGGAGCGCCGCCTGCAGATCGGCACGATGGATCACCCAATAAGGCGCGCCGTAACGCTCTTCGGCGCCGCCGAGCGGCAGGCGGACAATCTCGCGTCCGTTTGCCGCGCTCATCACCCGCAGCGCCAGGGGTGCGACCGCGACAGGCCGCAGGCGGTCGGCCAGTCCGAGGTCGATCAAGGTGCGCGTCGCGTTCGGTGAGAGCTGAATTCCGGCGCCGGTTTCTTCAAGCCGCTCGGATTGTTCCAGTACGCTGACTCGGAAACCATTGCGCGCCAGCGCCAGCGCCGCGGTCAGTCCGCCGATACCGGCTCCGGCGACAATGACGATCCGCGAGGTCGGCAGCTGCGCACTCCCGCTGACAACTCAGGCGGGGGCGTCGTGCAACGCGCATTCCGCCGGCCGCGCGGCGTTCGGCTTCAGTGCCGGGTCGTGCCGATAGAGCGTCGAGCAATACGGGCAAATGTACTCCGCGTCCGCTCCCATGTCGCAGAATACGTGCGGATGATCGAATGGCGGCATGGCGCCGACGCACATGAACTCCTTGGCACCGATGTCAATGACGGCGACGCCGAGATCGTTATGAAAATGGGGAACGATTGAATCAGTCATGTCCGCTTCTACTTTTCCGATCGGCACCATAGCCGCGCAAAGTGACGATTTCCAGCAATCCTTGTCAGCTTTTGAGCCGGACCGGATAGGACGCGAAGCCGCGGAATCGTGCGCGCCCGCCGCGCACCTGGGTCCCGACTGGTTCGATGCGCGTGAAACGCTTCAGCAATCGTCCGATTGCCACGTGCGCCTTCATGCGGGCGAGCGACATTCCCGCGCAGGCATGAATGCCGGTGCCGAAAGCGAGGTGCCGGTTCGGTTGGCGCCGGATGTCGAGCCGGTCTGGATCGGGGAACTGGTCGGGGTCGCGATTGGCGGCGCCAATGCAGATATGCACGTAGCTGCCGGCCGCGAGCTCGACGCCACCCAACACGGTGGCCCGCGCGGCTCTGCGATTGCCGAGCTGGTTCG
>JBAUGC010000270.1:0-2191 GCA_049679485.1 Xanthobacteraceae bacterium | reverse complement strand
GGTTAGCTGTGCAGCTTCTCGCGATTGCGATAAAAGCGAAGAATTTCCTGCGCGGTCTTTGGCTTCAGTCGTTCATAGCTGGCAAGCAATTGGGCAATTTCGATTTCTGAGAGCGACCGCTTGCGTGTCCCGAGCCTCAGGATCGCTTTGACCGTGTGCCACGATAGACCGATCGCGCGTGCCAGCAACAAAAGAGACTCGGTTTGTCCTTGCCTTATCGTCTTCTCGACAAACAGAATCGGCACATCACCCATGCCGGCAAGGGCTGCGATGACCTCGCTTACGGCGCCGGTCAGTGCGAGTTTCATCAAATCGTCTTCCTCGAGTTGCCCCGAGCCTTGACCGCCCTCGATCAACATATGCGTCGCGCTGTAATCGCTGGCGCGCGCAATCGCATCCAATTCAATACGCTCAGAAACCTCAGCTACTGCTTCACGGATCTGTTGCGATAATTCAGGCTGCGCCGCTTCAAGCTTGGCCCGCGCGGATTGTGACGCTTTTTTTATGAGTTGTCGGAACAAATGTACTGGTATTCCGTCACGTTCTCCGACGCGGATCGCTAGCTCGTCATCGGCTTCTGATCGCTCAACAAGTTTGGAAAATCCGGAGTCGGAAAACCGGGCAGCGCGGTTCTGCACTGTACTTATCAGCACCTGTCGGTCGCCGCGCTCAACCAGGACGTCCGTCACAATCTCGCTTAGGTGACTTCGCCGCGAGATCGCGAGCATGTGGCCCTGTCCCTTGGTTCTCGCATTCTCGACCAGGTCGGCATCGTCAAGCCGCTCTGACTGGCTAAGAACCGGCGCGGCGACGTTGACGGCATCATCAAACGCCAGGTTTCGAATTGTCCGTGGGGGCGCATTGCGAATCGGCGCTAAACGAATGGCAAGCAATGTCCGCGCCGACTGCTCGATCTCTGCCGCCAGACGCATGATGACGTCATCAAACAGCTCGACCTGCTGGTCCGAAAGCTCGTCAGCCTCGTCAATGAAGAGATCCGTAACGTGACGCAGCATTTCGGCACGACGGCCGGGAGAGCCATGCGCGAGGGCGCTATCGATCTCGCCCACCAGGCTGAACTCAGCGCCCATCGGCCGCACCGTGACCGGATCGCAGGCTCAGCCGGGTATATCGGTGGCAGCCGAGCCCACAGATGCCATCCGTCCCGCACTGCAAGCCAAAATGGCTGTGAATTGGTCTATTCAAAGCGGAATCCCCGAAACATCCTCCACGCACTACGTAAATTTCAGGTTTAAGCAGCCGTCTTTTATCCTCAGGCCTACCTAAATGTTTGATTGGTTGCTTGGGCGCGGCGCTTTCGTCCGATTCTTAAGACTTGTCAGGGAAGACCCCGGCCGCCACTCTATTGAGCCCATGACTTACGCGCCGCAGCACGCCTCTTGGCACGCGGAACGGCCGGTCCGATCGCTAAAAATGTTGAAACGAAGTCGACGTCGGGTACATGCCGGGCCCAGACGGCACGCGGCGACGTGACGATCAAGGCTCAAGCGTCACACCAAACTGAGCCCCTTTGACATCGCGCGTGCGGTTGGGCAGAGATGTTGAGGGCTTCATGTTAAGAGATTGACGCGGGGGTCATGACCAAATCGGTACTCGGGATCATTGGCGGCTCTGGCATTTACGACCTGCCCGGCCTCGAAAAAGTTCGGTCGCAGAAGATCAAAAGTCCCTGGGGTGAGCCCTCGGCGCCGTTGCGCATCGGTGAGATTGCGGGCCTGCCGGTCGTTTTCCTGTCCCGCCACGACAAGGGACATGTGCACTCGCCCTCGGACATCAACTACCGCGCTAATATCGACGCGCTCAAACGGGCCGGCGTCACCGATCTCATCTCGCTGTCGGCGTGCGGCTCGTTCAAGGAGGAGCTGCCGCCCGGCACCTTCGTGCTGATCGATCAATTCGTCGATCGCACCCACAAGCGGGAGAGCTCGTTCTTCGGGCGGGGCTGTGTCGCTCATGTGTCAATGGCGCATCCGGTCTCGCCGCGCTTGCGCATCCACCTCGCCGAAGCCGCGATGGCCGAGAACATCGACGTGGTGCGCGATGGCACCTATGTGTGCATGGAGGGGCCGCAATTCTCGTCGCTTGCCGAGAGCCTCACCTACAAAAATCTCGGCTACGCCGTAATCGGCATGACCAACATGCCTGAGGCCAAGCTCGCTCGCGAGGCCGA
>JBAUGC010000269.1:0-2353 GCA_049679485.1 Xanthobacteraceae bacterium | reverse complement strand
TGCACAATCGACTCAAAGCTCGGCCGCAGCGTTTCTTCACGCAGCTGTGAGCATCGCATCAACAACTCGGAAATCGCCGGCACAATTCTCGCGGAACCGCACGGGGCACTGGCACGTTTCTGACCGCGCCAGGCCACTCGGGCTGGCGATATCGGGGACGCGGGGAGTCGTTGTGTCGATGTTTCGGAGACGGTCCGATGCCCGTGCCCTTCTTTGTTCGCTTGGCCAGCGTGATGCTCGCGTTAAGCCTGGCGAGTTTTGTTGCATTCCCGTCGTGGCCAAACTCGGCCCCGTTGTGGCTGACGACGAGTCCTCCGGTCAGCGTCGACCGAACCCTTAAGGGCGATCGCCTGCCGCTCGTGACGCCGATCAACAAATCGCGGCAGCTCGGCTCGCCGGCTAAGCCCGAACAGGCGCGGTTCGAAAAAATTCCAGTCGGCTGCGATCCCGCTTTCAGCCCGATTTCAGCGCCTCGGCTGGCAAAAGTCTTCCGGCGCTGCACGGTCTGAGAAACTATTTGATCAAACCAGTCCCCGGTCCGTCGGCACTTCGTCGCTCTAGACGAGCGGGGATGAGGCTTGCGGCCACAGCCGATCTGCGACACTAGTTCGATCCGTGCCGCGATCGTAAGCAGGGGCCGCCATGAACGAGGACGTCGTCACCATTCCGTCTGCGGGCTTGCGCCTTTACGGGGCGCTGGGAACGCCGGAGGCGTTGCAGTCTTCGGAGCGGCGGGCGGCCTTTCTGGTTCTGCACGGCTTCGGCAGCAACAGCGAATCCCCGAGCGTGACCCAGCCGACGCGGGTCCTGAGCGAACTCGGCTACGTGACGCTTCGCTTCGACATGCGCGGCTGCGGCAAGAGCGAAGGCGAGTTCGGCCGCCTCATTTGTCTCGAACAGGTCGAGGACCTCGGCAACGCGCTGAGCTTTCTGGCCGGGCATCCCGCCGTCGCGCCCGACCGCATCGGCGTGATTGGTTCAAGCTTCGGCGGCGCCGTTGCGGTCTACGCCGGCGGGACCAACGCCCGCATCGCCGCGGTGATTTCCAACGGCGGCTGGGGCCACGGCGAGCGGAAATTTCGCGGCCAGCACCCCACTCCCGAAGCCTGGGCGAAGTTCACCAGCATGCTCGCGGAGGGACGCGCACATCGCGACCGCACCGGCCAATCGCTAATGGTGCCGCGCGACCAGATCGTGCCGATACCCGCGCATGTGCGCGAGAATCTGGACAAGAAGAAAGTGCAGATGCTGTCTGCCAATTCGGTCGAAATGTTTCCCGCTGAAACCGCACAGAGCATGTTCGATTTCCGCGCCGAGGAGGTGGTCGGCAGGATCGCGCCGCGCCCCCTCCTCCTCATCCATGCCGCCAACGATTCGGTGACGCCGACCGAACAGTCGATCGAGATGTTCAAGCGCGCCGGCCAGCCGACCGAGCTGCATCTGTTCAGCGGTCTCGACCATTTTTTGTTCAACGAGAACTCCGTGCGCGTTTGGAACCTGTTGCGCAACTGGCTCGACGTCTATTTTCCGGCGAGCGCTTGAAGCGGGAAAGAGAAAACCTGCTTTCCCAAAATGATCTCGTTCCAACATTTCAGCTGAGACGCGCGTGAGCGACAGCCGCATTGTCGTCGGGCACGAGGAGCTTGCGCGCTTCATCCGTGACGCGCTGGTCGCCAAAGGCGCAAGCGCGACCGACGCCGCGGACGTTGCTGACGGGTTGGTGTGGGCTAACCTGCGCGGCGTTGATGGCCACGGCGTCGCCCGCGTGTCGTCCTATTTGACGCTGATCGAGCGCGGCGAGATCGATCCGAAAGCACGGCCGCGGCTGATCCAGGATCGCGGCGCCATGTTCGTCCTCGACGGCGGCTTCGGCTTCGGACCGCCGGCGATGATGCAGGCGATCGCGATTGCCACGGAGCGCGCGCGGACGCTGGGCGTCGGCTTCGGGCTGGTGCGCGAGACCACGCACACCGGCGCGGTCGGACGCTACGTGCAACGGATGGCGCAGCAGGGCTGCGCTGCCCTCATCATGGTCTCGGGCCCCGCATTCGTTGCCTATCATGGTGCGCGCGTTGCCAGCATGGGCACGAGCCCGATCGCCATCGCGGTGCCGAGCGGCAGCGGCCCGATCGTTCTCGACATGGCGACCAGCACGATTTCGAACGGCACGATCATCCAGGCGCGCGCCAACGGCACCGCACTGCCGGCGGGAGCCGTGCTGACGGCGGCGGGCAAGCCGACAACCGACCCGCGTCACGCAGACATCCTGCTACCGCTCGGCGGACCCAAGGGATCGGGACTGGCGCTGATGTTCGAGATACTGGCGAGCGTGCTCGCCGCCGCCCCGATCCAG
>JBAUGC010000268.1:0-2117 GCA_049679485.1 Xanthobacteraceae bacterium | reverse complement strand
TTCAATTTCGCCAGGCGAGGATCGAGGTAGTCGTTCACCAGTGTGACCGTGAGGTCGGTCGAACGTTTCAGGACGCGCACGCCCAGCTCGGTCAGCGCGGCGCTAAGTTCAGCAGCACCCCGAGCGTCAATCGATTGAATGCGCACCCGGCAGTTTCGAAGATTGTCCTCGGCGACGTCGGGCGACAGCCCAAGGCTCGCCCAATACGCTGCTGTAACACCGGCGGCGGAGCGTGATGCTCGTACGATGAAACGGCGGTCCACAAGACGATGTAACGCGTCGTGGATTTTGTCGGACGAAAAATCCAGCGCCAGCAGACTTGCAAGCTGCCGAAAAGTTTTGCCGCCTCTGCCAATCGCCGCAACGAGCTCGCAATAGAGCTTACCGTGAAGAAAAAACTTGCGATCCTCGGAATAGAGGCACACGACGTCGGACGGCAATAGGTAGACGGTGAAATTCGGTGCGAACTGAGGAACGTCTTCGCCACTATCAGGCGAAAAGCTGGTTACCCGATCGCCCGTCATGACAGCTCGGCACGCGCACTTTAACCGCCAGCAAGTATCGCTGTGCTACAGATGGTGGTGGTTTCCACAGCCAGGAAATCTAGCCTACGCGCTGCAATCTCACCAGCCCCGGATATACTTCGATGTGGCCGCGCTTGGCTATTGGCTTTTCTGAGTCGACGTGCGCTTTGCCGTGTGCGCGTATTTGCGGCCGGGATTGGCAGCATGATGCACAGGTTTTTTATCGCTTCCGCCCTCGAACACTGAACTATCGTAATAAGTGCCCGTCCAGCAGCCGCCGCACCCTCCGCAGCCGGAGCAGCCGCACCCGCCGGCGCCCATTGCCAACCGCACGCGGGGCGCCGACGTTCCGGCGTGTTCTTTGTCGAACACGTAGAATGTCGCCAGGCTGACGTCGGAGATTTCCTCTTCCGCGAGGGTAACCTCGTGCGCAACGGCAGCTAGTCGTGTCGGCGCATCGGCGAGCGCTGGAGTTATTCCGCCCGCAAGCGACAGCGACAGGCCCGCAGCCGCCAGGACCGGGATCGCTTTCCGGCGGCGTTTTGATTTTGAGGCTCGCTTGGAGTGCGACATCACAAACTCCCGCATCTTCGGGCGCGTTTCAACCAATTTCATGACCAGCTAAAGATACGCTGGCACGCGCGCCAAGCCAACGTCAAAACACTTAGAAGTTACCGCGAAGATTTTATTGAATTCGTAATCGTTCACGAATTCAATTGAGCGACGCGTAGTACTTGATGGCGAAATCGATCCATTCCGGCGCCGACCAGTCCGGATGCTCGGCGCGAACTTTGGAAGCCAGCGAGGCGACGATTGCGTCCGCATCCTTGCCAGATTTACGCGCCGCGGCGACGCGCTTCCCTAAGTCGAGAATGTAATCGCGCACCGCGACAATAATCTCCGCGCCGCCGAGATCGCCGTGGCCCGGAACGACGATAGCCGGTTTCCAGCTGACGAGCTCGGTGAGGATCTGCGCCCAGCGCGCGCCATCAATGTGAGCGTCGTCTGGGGGAAACCATGGAAAGATAGGGAACATCCGTTCCTCGGCGAGATCACCGGTAAACAGAATGCGCTCCTGCGGCAGCCAGACCACCTGGTCGCCGGCCGTGTGAGCGAGGCCCCAGGTTCGCAACTCGACGGTGCGGCCGCCGAGGTCGATCGAGCTTGCAGCGCCTTCGTACACCTCATCCGGCTGGACCAGCTCAGTGCCCTCCAGCGCCGCCGCGATATGCGGGCCGAAGGTTCTGAACATGCCGAGATATCCTTCGCCCTTCGCCTTCAACTCGTCCCGCTGTGACCGGTTGTAGTGGATCTTCGCCGCGCCTTTGAAAACCTGCGCGCCAAAGCCGTGCTCGGGATGAAAATGGGTGAGCGTCAACACCAGCGGACGCTGGCCGGCTATTCGCTTCGCCGCTTCGAGGACCTTTTTGCCGTTGGCCGGTCCCATGCCGGTATCAATAACGAGTGCAGTATGAGTGCCTAGAATGATTCCGATATTCGGCACCAGCGGTACGCGGTGGTCGCAAATCACAAAAACGCCGGTAGCAATCTCCTTGATTGCGGTCGGGTCGACAACAGGCGGCGGCGGTGTGG
>JBAUGC010000267.1:0-2878 GCA_049679485.1 Xanthobacteraceae bacterium | reverse complement strand
CAGCTGTTCGCAGGCGGGCTGAAATACTGCGACGAGTTGGACGGCAAGAGCTTCTATTATCAGGTGCGTAATCGCATTCTCAATCTGGAAGAGTACGCGCATTCGATGGAGAATCTGGTCAAGGCGCAAACTTTCAATCCGGCGAAGAGGCGGCCCTGGACCCTGGAAGATGCTAAGGAACGCTGGGAAGAGGTGAAGAAACAGGCGCAGGAAGACAAGCAGAAATGCGAACTCATTCGTAGCCTGCCGGAAATGGAGAAGCGCCTGCAGGAACTGCAACAGCGCGCCGCGGCGTCTGACAAGGCAGCGTCCGGCAAGTCCGAAAAGAAGGAATGAGATGGCATCCTTGAGCGACTGGAAGGTGCCGACTTCCGTGCAGCCGAAGCCGGAGGATTACACCTACGATCTCGAGCTCGCGCTCTCCTGCGTGGTGGCGCTGCGCGCAACCGTGCCGCCCGATGCCTTTACAGCGGACACACTCGGCACTGAGCGCGCCGGTAATGGTGTCATCATACGCGGCAACGGCCTCATTCTGACCATCGGTTATTTGATCACCGAGGCGGACACGCTCTGGCTTACATTGAACGACGGGCGCTCGGTGCCCGGTCACGTCCTCGGCTACGACCAGGAAACCGGATTCGGAGTGGTGCAAGCGCTCGCCAAGCTTGACATGCCGGCGCTAGAGATCGGTCAGTCGGCGGCCGCCTCGCTTGGCGAGCGGGTCGTCGTCGCCGGCGCCGGCGGGCGTCAGCATTCCGTTGCAGCCCGCATCGTCGCCAAACAGGAATTCGCCGGTTATTGGGAATACGTGCTCGACGAGGCGATCTTCACGGCGCCGGCCCATCCGAACTGGGGCGGCACGGCGATGATCGGACCCGGCGGTGACCTCCTCGGCATCGGCTCGCTGCAGCTCCAGCACGCCGTCGAGAAGGGCCAGGCGCAGAACATCAACATGATGGTCCCGATCGATCTGTTGAAGCCGATCTTCGACGACCTGCTCAAATTCGGCCGCCGCAACGCGCCGCCGCGGCCGTGGCTCGGTTTCTACGCGACCGAAGTCGAGAACCGGCTGGTCATTGTCGGGCTCGCGGATCGCGGGCCGGCCAAGCGCGCCGACCTGCACACCGGCGACATCGTGCTGTCGGTCGCGGGCACCGAAGTCAACGATCTGGCCGGCATGTTCCGCCGCATCTGGGCGCAAGGCCAGGCCGGCGTCGAAGTGCCGATCACCATCTATCGCGACGGCGAGACCATGGACCTGCGTATCAAATCCGGTGAGCGCGACCGCTTTCTCAAGGGCCCGAGCCTGCACTGAATCTTTGTCATTGCGAGTTCTTCGTCGTTGCGAGCAAAGCGAAGCAATCCAGTGCAGCCTCACGGTTCTGGATCGCTTCGTCGCGGAGCTTGTCATCGGACCGGACCCGATGGCTCCTCACGGCGACAACGGGTGGATGAACTCAAAAGCGCACCGGAGCGGATGTTTCGCGAGAGTCCGCTTTGCTCCGAAAGCGGACGCACGTTCGGTGCAGTGGCATCCGTCGTAGTGGGCCAGCAACGAACGTGAAGTTCGTACGGCAGAGCAGCCTATGCACTCTTGTTGCGGGTCGCGCCCGCAATTCGGCGGCGGAAAAGTTTCTTGGGGCTAGAAGCGATAGAGGCGGCGCCACCGTCCTGGACTGTGACCCTCGCTCCTGGAGAAAACGCGCGTGAAGTGGCTTTGGTCGACAAAGCCGCAGAGCTGGGCAATATCGGCAAGCTCCCGCCGCGGGTCCTGCAAGAGTTCCTTGGCGTGCTCGACGCGTTGTTTGGTTAGCCATCGGTAGGGTGGAACACCCGTCGTCTGCTTAAACGCCCGGGTGAAGTAGCTGCTCGATAGTCTGCACTCATTCGCGACCTCAGAGATCGAAGGATCGCCTGCCAAATTGGCGACAATGAAGTCACGGGCGCGACGCAGTTGCCACGGCGCGAGGCCGCCGCGGGCGTTCGGTTCCTGGGCGGGGACGCCGCCGTAAGCGCGGATAATGTGAGCAAAAAAAGCGAGCGCGGTACAGTCGGAAAACATGGCGGTGCCGTCTCCAGGCAACTCCATCGCGCCGGCAAGCGCTTGCGCCAATCCGAACATGACCAAATCGCGGGCACCAAAATTCGGCGTGTAAAGCCCCTTCAACAGGCGAATTCCAGCCTCATTCGCCATCTCATCTAGCGCAGTTTGAGGGATATAAAAGCGAATCGAATCAAATGGGATATCCAGACTGACCGTCGGTTTGTCGCGTAGGTCGACCAGCTGTGCATCGCCAAGACGCCAGTCGGGTACTTCTCTGAGCCGACCCGCCGTCCGCAGGTTCGAGAAGAACGGCACCGACAGCGGAACGTGGAATGCAAAAGCCTCTTCCGGTGCGACGGCCATCGAACGGCCGCGCAACGGACGACTACTCCGCATGCGCGAAAAACCGATGCGTGCTTTTGAAGATTTTCGCGCCAAGAGTGTCGCCGGGCGATCTATCCGGAAGCGTCTAGCAAGGTCGTCCTCGATCGCATCCGCAGCCATTACCGCTCTCCGGGAATCCTTAAATACATAGCAACAAACACTCGCTGTTTGCACGCGAGCAACCGCCGTCCCGTACAGAAAAAGTACAACGACTAATGCCCGAAAAACAGGGGCAGGTCGTCATTAGCGTTGTCTATCGCGGCGATTTTCGGGCGAATCTTACAAGGCAGGACAAGTTCGTACAATTTGCGGGCGCTTCGAACGGATACGGTGTGCGCAAACTCGGAGGGCGCCGAGAACGGCTCAGGCGTTCGAGATCGAAAATCAAAATGGTCCGTGTGGGATCTTTATCGCAAAGGAAAATGGTCATGGCGCAGCAAATTAAGAACG
>JBAUGC010000266.1:0-6332 GCA_049679485.1 Xanthobacteraceae bacterium | reverse complement strand
GTCCGGATCAGGCGCGACTTGCTTTGCTCTCTTCGCCGCGACCGCGGCGGCACGTGAAGCGGCGAAAATAATGTCTGGCAAATTTCCGCTTTGGTGGGTGAAGGCGACGACGCTGAATTAGACCATGATCCGGAAAAGTGGATGCCGGTTTCCCGCCTTCGCGAAGCCCCGCTTCGGCGGGCGAAGGAAGGTCCGAAAAGATCATGCTCCACCGAAATGATCGAACGCAATCGCTTCAATTTCAAGCGATTGCGTTACTAATGCGTCCGCGCGATGCAGAAATCGACCGTTTCGGCGAGCGCCGATTTCATCCGCGAATCGGGGAACAAAGCGAGCGCGTCGCGGGCGATGGCGCCGTAGTGGTGCGCGCGGCCGATGGTGTCGTCGAGCGCGCGATGCTTGGTCATGAGCCCGATGGCGTGTTCGAGGTCGGTATCGGTTGCTTCGCCCCGTTCCAGCATGCGGCGCCAGAATTCGCGCTCGCTGTCGCCGCCGCGGCGGAACGCGAGTACGACGGGCAGCGTGATCTTGCCTTCGCGAAAATCGTCACCGACGTTTTTGCCGAGCTTGGCCGCCGCGCCGCCATAATCGAGGACGTCGTCGACCAGCTGGAAGGTGATACCGAGGTTCATCCCGAACGAGCGGCACGCCGCCTGCTCAGCCCGCTCGCGCGATGACAGCGCCGGCCCGACCTCGCAAGCGGCCGCGAACAACTCGGCGGTCTTGGCGCGGATGACGGCAATATACTCGTCCTCCGTTGTCGCGGTGTTCTTCGCCGCGGCGAGCTGCATGACTTCACCCTCGGCGATGACGGCAGCGGCCGAAGAAAGAATCTCAAGCGCTTTGAGGCTGCCGACCTCGACCATCATCTTGAACGCTTGGCCGAGCAGGAAATCGCCGACCAGAACGCTCGCCTCGTTGCCCCAAAGCATCCGGGCGGCAAGCCGCCCGCGGCGCAGCTCGCTTTCGTCGACGACATCGTCATGCAGCAACGTCGCCGTGTGCATGAATTCGACCGCTGCGGCGAGCTTGATATGGCCGTCGCCGGTGTAGCGGGTGAGCCGCGCCAGTGCGAGCGTAAGCATCGGCCGTAGCCGCTTACCGCCTGAATTGATCAGATGGTTGGCGACTTCCGGGATCATCGTCACTTCGGAGCCGGTGCGCGAAAGAATGACACCGTTGACGCGCTCCATGTCGGGAGTGACCAGTTCGACCAAAGGGTCGACGGAGGGGCCACCCGGAGTTTCGAAGGGGACTACGACGGCCACTTGAGCTCTCTCTATGCAGGACGCGCGAGCATAGAAACGCTATGGTTACGCGGCAAGCGCGTCGGCGCGGTAATTTTTTGAGCTGGCGACGGAGAGGAGGAATGTCAAGCAATGGGCCGCAGGCGGGGACTGTGAGTGAAATCCCGTACCAAGTCGCGGTTCTGGTGCCATGTTACAACGAAGAGCGTGCCATCGCCAAAGTCGTCGCCGATTTTCGCGCCGCCCTGCCCGATGCGGCAGTCTACGTCTACGATAATAATTCCACCGATGGCACCGTCGAAGCGGCGCGCGGCGCCGGTGCCGTGGTTCGCCGCGAAACCTATCAGGGCAAAGGCCACGTGGTGCGGCGCATGTTCAATGACGTCGAGGCCGACGTCTACGTGCTGGTCGACGGTGATGCCACCTACGACGCACCGAGCGCACCGGCGATGATCGCCAAACTCCTTGAAGAGCGGCTCGACATGGTGGTCGCCGCTCGTATCGATCAGGAAGTAGCGGCTTATCGTCGCGGCCATCGCGCCGGCAACCGGCTGCTGACCGGCTTCGTTGCCCACATGTTCGGGCGCTCCTTCACCGACATCCTGTCCGGCTATCGGGCATTTTCCCGCCGCTTCGTGAAATCGTTTCCGATCCTGTCCGGTGGCTTCGAGATCGAGACGGAACTGACGATCCACGCCCTCGAGCTTGAATTGCCGGTCGGTGAGGTTGCAACGCCTTATTATTCGCGGCCGATCGGATCGGCTTCGAAGCTCTCCACTTACAGCGACGGCTTTCGCATCCTGTGGACAGTCTTGAAGCTCTACCGCGCCGAGCGGCCGCAATCGCTGTTTGGCGCGTTCGGGCTTGCGCTCGGCATCATGTCGATCGGGCTCGCCATCCCGATTGTCATTACCTACGTGCAGGAAGGTCTTGTCCCGCGGCTGCCGACCGCGGTGCTTTCGACCGGCTTGATGGTGCTGGGCTTTTTGTCGATCGCCTGCGGCTTGATCCTGGACACCGTCACCCGCGGCCGGCGCGAACTCAAGCTTCTCGCCTACCTCGCCTTGCGCGCGCCAGGCGAGGAGCGGCGCCGGAGCTGAAGCGTGCGCGAACTCGTTCGCACCAACGATGCGGTGCTGATCTCGGCAATCGAGGCGCTGCTCAAGGGCGCGGATATTGCTCATATGGTGGTCGATCAGAACATGAGCGTGCTCGAAGGCTCGATCGGAATTTTCCCGCGCCGCATCCTGGTGGGCGATGATGAAATCGACGCGGCGCGTCGGCTCCTGGAGGACGCCGGCTTAGCCAATGAGCTTCGTCGAGATGGCCGTTGAGCCAGTGCAGACCAGCGAGGACAGTGTCCTCGGCGGCCGGCTCGTGCTGCGTCAACCGCTAAAGGGTCACCGATTCGGCCACGACGCCATTCTGCTCGCGGCTGCGTGTTCGGTGCGTCCTGGTGATCGCCTGGTCGATCTCGGTGCGGGCGTTGGCGCGGCGGGACTGGCTGTCGCGCGACGCGTCGAAGACGTCGCCGTCACCATGGTTGAGATCGACCCGGCGCTGGTGGCGCTCGCGCGCGAAAACGCCGCGAGCAACGGCCTAGCCGAGCGGACGCGTGCGGTGCACCTCGACGTCGGAGCTACGTCAGCAGCCTTCGTTGCCGCGGAGCTCGTGCCCGGTGGGGCGGATCACGTGCTGATGAATCCGCCATTCAATGCTGCCCAAAATCCTTCACCCGACCGCGGCCGCCGGCTCGCCCATGCCGCCGCAGATGATACGCTTGACGTATGGCTGCGGGCGGCGGCGCGACTCCTTCGCCCCGAGGGCACCCTGACGTTGATCTGGCGCGCGGACGGTCTCAGTGAAGTGCTGGCGGCGCTCACGCCCGATTTTGGCGCGGTTACAATATTGCCGGTCTATCCCAGACCTGACACTGCGGCGATCCGCGCGCTGATCCGCGCCGTCAAAGCAGGCAGAGGCCCGCTGTCATTGTTACCGGGCCTTATCCTCGCTGACGCCACGGGAAGGCCAACGTCAAAAGCGGAGACAGTGTTGCGTGAGGGCGCCGCGCTGCCACTAGCTGAAAATTGAGAGCGGCTGCAGTTCGGCGGTCAGGCGTTAGCGGGTACCGGCTCGGGCGCTGCCGGAGCCGGTTGCTGTACCTGGCGACGGTTGGGAAAGTAAGAAACCCCGACAATGACGCTGATCAGCATCAACAGCAAAAAAATCTTCATTGCCGGCACGCTCCCGCCTTCGCCCTAACGAACAAAACGGCCTAGCGCGTTAAGAAACAGTTACTTGAGGCTTTCGGAGGGCGAGCCTATGTGAATTTGATGACTAAAGATCGCAACGGGATAAGAGAAGGCTAAATGGGCATGCTTGCCAGAGTACGCGGATGGCTTCCGCAACGTTTTCGCGGAGATCAGACAATTGTGCCGGTCGTCCGCCTCACCGGCATCATCGGTTTCTCGTCGCCACTTCGGCCTGGCCTGACGCTCACCGGTATCGCGCGCATGCTTGACCGGGTGTTTGCGGTGCGTAACGCGGCCGCGGTCGCACTTGCCATAAACTCGCCCGGCGGTTCGCCGGTGCAGTCGCACCTGATCTTCCAGCGCATTCGCGAACTTGCGAAAGAGAAAAATCGCCGCGTGATCGCGTTCGTAGAAGACGCCGCCGCCTCCGGCGGCTACATGCTCGCTTGCGCAGCGGATGAGATCATCGCGGATCCCAGTTCGATCGTCGGTTCGATCGGTGTGGTCGGCGGCTCCTTTGGCTTCGACAAGTTGCTCGGCAAGATCGGCGTCGAGCGCCGCCTCTACACCGCCGGCGAACACAAGGCGTCGCTCGATCCGTTCCTGCCGGAGAACCCGGAAGACGTCGAGCGGCTCAAGCAATTGCAACGCGAAATCCACGGTGATTTTATCGCCCTGGTGAAATCACGGCGCGGCGACAAACTGCGCGGTTCGGAAGGCGATTTGTTCTCCGGCGAATATTGGACCGGCAGGCGGGCGCTCGATTTGGGCCTTGTCGATTCCATCGGTGAACTCCGTACCACGCTCCGCGAGCGGTTCGGCGATAAGGTATTGACTCCACTGCTTTCCGCCGAGCGCGGCCTCTTTCGCCGGCGGGCTTTTGGTGTCAGTCGCAGTGAATTGATGCCAAGCGGCCTTGCCGAAGACATAATATCGGCGCTTGAAACCCGCGCCTTGTGGGCGCGTTACGGGCTCTAGACAGGAGGTTCAGGACATGCCGCCGGTTTTCGCCTTGGCGCTTGGACTGATGGGAGCAGCGGCCTTAGTGCGGTGGTGCGTCAAGGAGGTACAGCGTGTGAACGCTGACCTCGAGGACGTCCGTGCCACGTCCGCGGTCGAGCCAATCGACCGCGGCGCACTGCCGACACTGAAACGCGATCCAAATTCCGGCGAATACCGGCCGGGATAATCGGCGACACTTGACCGCGAGCGGACGTTTCCCCAACAACGTCCCAATGAACTCGGCTTCCGGCGATTTACCGCCATACATGCGCCCCGAGCGCTCGTTCCAGGGGTTGATCTTGGCATTGCAGCGCTATTGGGCCGATTGGGGCTGCGTCATTCTCCAGCCCTACGATATGGAGGTCGGGGCCGGCACTTTTCATCCGGCGACAACGTTGCGCGCGCTGGGGCCGAAGCCGTGGAATGCCGCCTACGTCCAGCCGTCGCGCCGCCCCAAGGACGGCCGTTACGGCGAGAATCCCAATCGGCTGCAGCATTACTATCAGCTGCAAGTGATCCTCAAACCGTCACCCGACGATCTTCAGGACCTGTACCTGCGATCGCTTTACGCCATCGGCATCGACCCGAAGCTCCATGACATCCGCTTCGTCGAGGACGACTGGGAGAGCCCGACGCTCGGCGCCTGGGGGCTCGGCTGGGAATGCTGGTGCGACGGCATGGAGGTTTCCCAGTTCACCTATTTCCAGCAGGTCGCGGGCTTCGAATGCGCGCCGGTCTCCGGCGAACTGACCTATGGGCTGGAACGGCTCGCCATGTATGTGCAGGGCGTCGACAATGTTTTCGCGCTCAACTTCAATGGCCGCGAGGGTGCGCAGAAGGTGACCTATGGCGACGTTTTCCTGCAGGCCGAGCAGGAGTACTCGCGGCACAATTTCGAATTTGCCGACACCGACATGCTGTTCGAACAGTTTCGGATGGCGGAAGGGGCTTGTAAGAAATATCTGGAAGCGGGCTGGCAGGGCGATGGCAACGATTTAAGCAAAGAGCGCACAAATCGAGGTCGTCACCTGATGGCGTTACCGGCCTATGATCAGTGCATCAAGGCAAGCCATGTGTTCAATTTGCTTGATGCGCGAGGCGTAATTTCTGTAACCGAGCGTCAGTGTTATATCCTGCGGGTACGCGAGCTCGCCAAAGCCTGTGGCGAGGCGTGGCTGTCAACAGAAGGCGGAGGTAGAACCAAATGAGCGAGATGCCTGCAATCGGTGGACGGCAACCGATCCCGGTCAAAGTCGAGGCCGGCAAGAGCTATTGGTGGTGTGCGTGCGGTCTCTCCAAGAAGCAGCCGTTCTGCGACGGCTCGCACAAAGTCACCGCGTTCACGCCGGTCGAATATAAGCCCGAGGCCGCCGGCGAAGCCTGGTTCTGCGCCTGCAAGCGCTCCTCGAAGAAGCCGATGTGCGACGGCACCCACAAGACGCTGCCGGCGTAAACCCTCCCCTGGAGGGGGAGGGTGAAGGGAGCTAACGGTCCCGCACAATGCCCGATCTTCTGCTCGAGCTGTTCTCCGAGGAAATTCCGGCGCGCATGCAGGCGCGGGCGGCGGAGGATTTGCGCAAGCTCGTGACCGACCGGCTGGTCGATGCCGGGCTCGTCTATGAGGGCGCGAGGGCGTTCGTGACGCCGCGGCGGCTGGCACTGTCGGTGCACGGCGTGCCGGCGCGTCAGGCGGACGTGCGCGAAGAGAAGAAGGGCCCGCGCGTCGGCGCGCCGGAAAATGCCATCGCCGTATTTCTGAAAGCCGCCGGATTGAAATCGATCAGCGAAGCGAAAGTTCAGCCTGACAAGAAGGGCGACTTTTATGTCGCCG
>JBAUGC010000265.1:0-4630 GCA_049679485.1 Xanthobacteraceae bacterium | reverse complement strand
GCCGGCCGCCTCGCGGCCGGGGACGCCCTGCTCGACATAGCGCGAGACGCCCTCGACGATGACGATGGCATCGTCAACGACGATGCCGATCGCGAGCACGATGGCGAACAGCGTCGAGAGATTGACGGAGAACCCAAGCGCCGCCATCGCGGCGAAGGCGCCGATGATCGTGACCGGAACCGTCGTCGCCGGGACGAGCATCGCCCGCCAGTCTTGCAGGAAGACGAGAATGACGATCAGTACCAGAACCCCGGCCTCGAGCAGCGTTAGGTAGACCTCGTTGATCGCGGCCTTCACGAATTTCGTGGTGTCGAAGGGCGTCACATAGGTGAGGCCTGCCGGGAAGCTCTTGGCGAGCTCCTCCATTTTGGCGTGGACTTTGTCGGCGACTGCAATCGCGTTAGCGTCTGGCAGCAGGGAGATTTGAATCCCGGATGCCGGTCGGCCGTCGAGATTAAACGACGTGCTGTAGGTCTGGGCGCCGAGCTCGGCGTGGCCGATGTCGCGGATTCTGGTGATTTGTCCGCCATTTGCGGCATCGACTTTGACGACGATGTTCTCGAATTCGGCGGCGTCGTCCAAGCGGCCTTTGAGGTTGAGCGTATATTGGAAATCCTGACCCCTTGGCGCAGGCGGCGCGCCGACCTGGCCGGCCGCGACTTCCTGGCTCTGCTGCTGGATGGCGTTGATCACGTCCTGTGGCGTCAGGGCCCGCGACTGAAGCAGGTCCGGGTCCATCCAGATGCGCATCGCGTATTGTGCGGCGCCGAGGATCGTCACATCGCCGACGCCCTTGAGGCGAGCCAGCTCGTTCTGCACGTTGATGACGGCGTAGTTCGACAGGAACAGCCTGTCGAAGCGGCTGTCCGGCGAAACCAGCGTGACGATTTCGAGAATCGAAGTCGACTTCTTCGCCGTCGTCACGCCCTGGGCCTGGACTTGCTGCGGCAGCGACGCCATGGCGGCGGCTACCTGGTTCTGGACCAGAATTTGCGCTTTGTCGGGGTCAGTACCGATCGCGAAGGTGACGACCAAGGTATAGCTACCGTCGTCCGCGCTCGTCGACTGCATGTAGAGCATGTCCTCGACGCCGTTGACGCTCTGCTCGATCGGCAGCGCGACGGTGTCAATCAGGGTCTGGGCGCTCGCGCCCGGATACAGCGTCTTCACCTGTATGGTCGGCGGGACGACGTTGGGATATTGCGACGTCGGCAATTGAATGAGCGAAACCAGGCCGATCAGGACAAAGACCAGCGCCAGCACGTTGGCGAGCACCGGCCGATCGATGAAAAAGCGCGAGATCATGCCGGTCACCAGCGATGTTTCATTTCGGTGTCGGGCCGGGGACGCTCGTCTTGGCGGCATCTTTGGCGGCGTCCGAGGGATCGGCGGCGATCGACGTCAGCTCGGATCGTTGCGGCTCAACCTTGGCGCCGGGAAACGCCTTCTGAACGCCTTCGGTCACCACCCAATCGCCATGATCGAGTCCGGATTCGATGATCCGCAGCTGACCCTGCCTTTGTCCGGTTTTGACGATTTTGCGCTGAACAACATTGTCCGGCCCGACCACCAGCACGTAGCTGCCTTCCTGGCTCGTCCCGATCGCATCGTCTCGCGTCAGCAGCGCCTTGTCCTGACGAGCGATCGGGATCCGAACTCGCACGAACATGCCCGGCAATAGCGCGTGATCCTTGTTGTCAAACAGGGCGCGTCCCGTCAGCGTGCCGGTCGAGGTGTCGAACTGCGGCGAGACGTAGTCCATGTGTCCCTTGTGAGGATAGCCCTCCTCATCCTGCAGCCCGATCTCGACCGGGATGTCGGATAGGTTTGTCGTGCGCAGGCTCTCGCCGCGCTTGGCAAGGCCTCGTCGGATCGACAAAATCTGCGGCTCGCTCGCGGTGAAATAGACGTAGAGCGGGTCGAGCCGGACGATAGTTGCGAGCGTGGTTGGTCCGGACATGCCGACCAGCGCGCCGAGATCGACTTGATGATTGGTGACGACGCCATCGAAGGGGGCGAGGACCCTGGTATAGCCAAGGTTGATGGTCGCCGTTTCGACGTTGGCCTGATCAAGTAGAACGGTGCCTTTGTCCTGCTGCACCACGTAGACCTGGTCTTCCGCTTGTTGCGCCGCAATTGACTTCTGCTGTTCCAACGTCTGGTAGCGGGTCAAATTCATTTGCGCGTCTTCGAGCACCGCCTGGTCGTGCGCTAATTGCCCTTTGGCTTGATCGAGCTGCGCCTGATAGATGTCGCGCTCGATACCGAAGAGCTGCGTTCCTTTCGTGACCGCGGCGCCATCCTTATAGTCGATCGATTCCAGATAACCTTGGACGCGCGCGACCAGATTCACCGACGCGAACGGCGCGGTGTTGCCGGTCAGGTTGAGGTACAAAGTCACCGGCTTCTGCACCGGCTGCGCGACGACAACTTTCGAAGGCGGCGGAGGGACGTACGCGTTCTTGGAGTCGCAGCCCGCAAGATCAAACGCAACAATCACCGCCAGGACGGCCAGGCCAAGGCCTCGGCTTTTGCTGGACATGGAGGGAGGCTGTTGCACAGACGTTGCCAGAGCAAAGCGATTGATTTGGAAACTACGCAGGCCGGCCGAAGTTATTGTTGCCTTCGCGATCTCGAAGTATGACCAGTATCCGAGCGGCATGCCGGCCTCCGTCGAGCGTGAAAAAGGGGCTGGTTGCGGTGAGGCCAAACCGGACGCGATAGCAACCCTAATGTCGTCACGCGCGCTTATCAAGCCAACGGGCCCAAAGCTCGGTCTGCGGAGGTGGACGACTGCTATCGGCCCTTAACGTCGCATTTTGAATGTCCGCGTGCCGCAGCGTCTTGAATTACTTCGCAGCCGGACTCCGGGCCGTATTCGCGGGGCAATAAGCCAGTTTCGGCGGATTGCCGTAGAACGGCGTCAATTGCGAAAAACCACTCAACAGTTCGGCCTTCGAAGCGGCGGACCAAATCTCGGCACAAGCGGCTCGCAGCGACGTCCCGCCCGACGGGCATACATCGATGAAAGTGTAGTAATCGGACACAGGCTTGAGCTGACATCGGCAAGAGACCGTGCCGTTCTCTACGCTGCAAGGGGCGTCAAGGCAGAAGGCCCATTTGCCCGCATTCTTGCCGGTGCAGGCCAACGATGACTTGGCTGGCTTGAGGTTCGTCGCGGTTGGATCCCACAGGGAAAATGTCGAGGTCAGCGCGTTCGTGCGTGCCTGGCACGTGGAATTGGCGATATTCAAGCCTTGCAGCGGACCTTCGCAGGTGCATTTTACATGATGAGGGTCGCCGTCGATAGCTTGGCATTTTGCTGACGAGCAAAGGGCGTATGGGCCATCGCAGACGCGCTGGCCGCCGGACGTGTCGGCGCTGCGAGCAGCTATCGGCGGCAGGATTGTCACGACCAGAACAGCCAACGCCGGCAGCCGCAATCGTTTGTGATGAGCACGCACGGCATCGCCCTCCTATCGCGGCCTTTGTTCCCCGAGCATTGCCCGCTTAAACGTCGAGCGCAGCCTCGTCCGCGAACTCGGCGCGCTCCTGGATGAAGGCAAAGCGCAGTTCCGGCTTGGTGCCCATCAGCCGCTCCACGGACTTTTCGGTATCCTTGCGGTCGTCGGCGATGAGCGTGACGCGGAGAAGCGTCCGCTTCTTCGGGTCCATGGTGGTTTCCTTCAGCTGCGCGGCCATCATCTCGCCGAGACCCTTGAAGCGGCTGACTTCGACCTTGGCGTTGGCGTGGAACTCTTTCTTCAGAATTTCGTCGCGGTGTTTTTCATTACGCGCATAGAAATTCTTGCCGCCGTGGCTCAGGCGAAAGAGTGGCGGGACGGCGAGATAAAGGTGCCCGTTGTCAATCAGCTGCGGCATTTGCCGGTAGAAGAAGGTGATCAAGAGCGAAGCGATATGGGCGCCGTCGACGTCGGCGTCGGTCATGATGATGATGCGGCCGTAGCGCAAATCCTCGTCGCGATAGTGCGCGCCGGTGCCGCAGCCGAGCGCCTGGGCGAGGTCGGCGAGCTGCTGGTTCTGCTGCAGCTTGTCCTTACCGGCAGAGGCCACGTTGAGGATTTTTCCGCGCAACGGCAGAATCGCCTGGCTGGCGCGGTCGCGGGCCTGCTTGGCGGAGCCGCCGGCGCTGTCGCCTTCGACGACGAAAAGCTCCGAGCCCTGGGCGGCTGAGTTGGTGCAGTCGGCGAGCTTGCCGGGGAGGCGGAGCTTCCGCACCGCGCTCTTGCGCGCGATGTCCTTTTCCTGACGGCGCCGAATGCGCTCGTCGGCGCGCTCGACCACGAACTCGAAAAGCTTGTTGGCTTGCGTCGGGTTGCCGGCAAGCCAGTGATCGAACGGGTCCTTGATCGCCTGCTCGACGATTCTTTGTGCTTCGGCGGTGGCGAGCCGGTCCTTGGTCTGGCCCTGGAATTCCGGTTCGCGGATGAACACCGACAGCATGGCGCCGGCACCGGTCATGACGTCGTCAGAGGTGATCGAGGCGGCGCGCTTGCCCTGGCCGACGCGCTCGGCGTGATCCTTGAGCCCGCGGGTCAGCGCAGCGCGCAGGCCCGATTCATGCGTGCCGCCATCGGGCGTCGGGATGGTGTTGCAATAGGAATTGAGG
>JBAUGC010000264.1:0-3499 GCA_049679485.1 Xanthobacteraceae bacterium | reverse complement strand
ACCGTGCCGCGCGATTTCTTCGTCGATTCGGTTCGCCGCGCGCCGTTCGGCAACCGCATGCATCCGTTTCCATTCACTCCGGCGCTATTCATCGTCAGGCATCCCTGGGATATTCTGGTTTCCGAGGCGAACTATTATGCGAAGCCGGGCAACACGGTGTTCTCCGGCTTTTACGAAGGGCTCGACGTCCAAGCGCGCACCCAGCGCTTGCTCGAGGACGGCGCCCTGCTGGGCCGATTCTGCGATCGAGTGCTCGCGTTCGAGCCCTGGCTGCACTTCAATAATGTCGTCCCACTCGCCTTCGTGGATATCGTCGGTGAGTCTGGCGGGGGACAGGTGGACCGGCAGCGACAGCTGATATGGTCAATTCAGGTTAAATTGGGGGTTGCTGGGGCGCCGCGGGATATTGGCGCCCGCCTGTTTGACATGACAAGTCCTACGTTTAATGAAGGCCGGATTGGCGGCCACCGCGCAGCACTGCCTGCACATATTCAGGAGCATCTGAATTCCACCAACAAAGATGTTCTGCAGGCGTTTGGCTATCAGTCGGGCGACGATCCGTATACTGCTTATGCGGAGACTTGGCGCGCACGAACGTTACGCTGCCAGGAGAATAAGCACGATGCGACTCCGGTTGCCGAAGAGACGAATTATTGGGGACATAATCTGATCAGGTACCGTGGCCGTTTCTACGCCGTGCCCACCGCCACCGGTCCGATGGATCTCGCAAGTGATGAAAAGCGGTTGGCCGAGTTTTTGAACGCCGACAGCTTGGCTGGCCTGCGGGCGATAGTGATGAACGAGACGTTGACGAGGGAACCGAAGACGCTGATGAGCGAGGTGAAGACGCGTATCAAAAGCCTGGAAGACTCGCTCGATGAGCGGACGCAGCGCATTGGGTCACTTGAGGCGACCATGGAAGATCGCAATAATCGCTTACACGCCCTTGAGGACTCGCTTGAAAAAGGACGCAAACAGATCGCATTACTGGAAGTGGCGCTAAGAGAACGAATTAGGGGCTTTTAAGCGGCATTGTCACGTGACCCCGCGGCGCGAAGCACGTCGCAGTCTTCTAAGTATGTAACAATTCTGCGGTCGCTCCGGCCGCGGCAGCGGCTACGCCAGTCGATAACCGCACAATTCCTCCATGCTAAAGCACTACGCGTTCGTAGGGCTCTGCATATCCAAAGGCGAAATGTCTGCCGTCACGGTGGAAAAACCTCCCATTCGGCCCCCCAAAAGGATGCGACAGCAGCGCCAGGGTCATGGGCACGACCGTATAGGGGCTGATGGTAGAGCCTTGGTTCATTTCTGTCCTCGCCTCCCCCGGAATGAGGACGTTGATCTGCACATCCGCCGCGGGATAACGCGCGGCACATTCAGCCGCCAGCGAGGCGCCGAGATTGTTGAGCGCGCTCTTCGACACATTGTAAGCGCCGACGCCCGGCGTGAACGCCCACCCGGCTTCAGAGGTGAGCAGCACGACGCGGCACGATCCGGCGGCAAGCATGTCCGGCACCGCGGCGCGGCAGAATAGCCAGGCTCCGGTGACGTTGGTTTCAACGATGCGCCGCCATTGCTCCGGCGTCATCGAGGTGAGTGGCCAAGGCAGTCCTCCGGCCGAAACCGCGGCGCTGTGGATGAGAAGATGGGCGGCCCCAAAGCGGCGGCGAACCTTGGCGGCGGCCGCTTCGACCGACGCGCTATCGGTGATGTCGAGCGGAATGGCGACCGCGTTCTCGGCGGCGATGCCGAAGGATCGCATTTCCGCGATGCTTTCCAGCAGCTTTTCGACGCGGCGGCTGGAAAGGATCACCGTGGCACCGGCCGCGGCCAGCGCTACCGCGAGGCTGCGTCCATACCCGGTGCCGGCGCCGGTGATCCACGCGGTCCGTCCGGCCAACGCCTGCCACCGCGCCGGCGGCAGCCCAAAACGATGATCCCGCCAGGCGGCGGGATCAACGAACTGCTCAATGCCTGGGGTCGCCGCCGGCATGGTTCCGTGCGCCGGCCGCCAATGTCTTGACCATGGCGCGCAGCGAAGGTCCAATCCCCGCTTGCCCGCGGAATACGAGGTCGCGGATTTCGTCTTCGACCACCTCGCGCGACTCGTCGCGTATGACTCCTTTGAAGGTGCTCACGTCAGTGCGCGTTATATCCAGAGTGCCGAGCGATTGCGGCAACCCGTAGATGTAGCCCTCGTAACTGACGATATTGTAACTCTCGATCGAACCCAGTAGCTGCGGTTGCGGAGACGGCGCTGGGCCATAGCGGCTCACCGCAAGTTCGCGGATTTTGTTTTCGACGACTTGGCGCGAAACATCCCGCACGACGCCTTCGAGATCAGTAACATCGGTCGTCGTAAGATCGATACTGCCGAGCGATCGCGGCAGGCCATAGACATAGCCGCGGTAGCGGACGAGGTTGTAATCCTCGATCGATTCGAGCAACTCGGCGCCGGTGGGTGTAGACGGGCTCTTAAACCGGCGCGCTGCAACGAGATCGAGGATTTCATTTTCGACCACTTGGCGCGACACGTCGCGGATGACGCCTTCGATTTCGATGGCGTCGGTTTGGGTAAGATCAATCGGTCCGAGCGCCTGCGGCAGGCCGTAGACGAAGCCTTCGTAACTGACGATATTGTAACCTTCCATCGTCTCCAGCAATTTCGGCACTTTGCTCACTTCGCCGACCGGTCCGCTGCCCCTCTCGGACACAGCGACTGTGGTCACGGGAGCGCGCCTGTGCGATCGCTCGCGAATCCGACGCATCGCCTTCTGCGCACTCTCCGCAACGATTACGCCAGACTGTGAGACCGCACTCGGATCCTCCCAATCGAAGGCCAAGCCATGTGGTAGCCCGTAGAATAGGCCGTCATACTCGACCAGGTTGTAATCGTGCAGCGATGTCAGCATCGACGGCTCTACACCCTTTGTAATGGCGCGTATCGCGACAAACTCGGTGTCCTGGATCGGTGCTGGCGCGGTACTCGGTGCCGGCAGGGAAGGCGCGTTCGTGCCGCTGGCAAATGCGGTGGCGTTCTGCAACGGCGATGTGTCGCCGTCCTTCCACGCGGCCGGCTCCTGGCGCGACGGCCACAGCGAGCGGGCGGTGCGGTCGGACGGCGGAGCACTTTGCTGAGGTGCAGTGGGCGCTGGATCGGCAACAGGGGCAAGCGCTCTCAGCGCTTCGAGTCTGTCACGTTCGATGGCAATAAACTCGCGATCGGACCTGACGATCAGTGCCCGCGAAGCCACGGCGGCCGCCTTGTGCTCGTCGCCGATCGCACTGCCTGCGCGATAGAGCGAGCCGGCGATGCGCTGCCGCTCCTGGGCGTCATACTGGCCGCGCGTATCCGCCCAGCTCTTGGCGTGCTCGAGTTCGACGCGCAGTAAGGTTTCGTTGTCCGCCGCAAGCACGCCCTGAGAATCGGCGGTCTCAGGATTCTTGAGATCAACCTCTCCGAGGGCCAGCGGCACGGCGTAATAGCGCTTCTTGT
>JBAUGC010000263.1:0-5026 GCA_049679485.1 Xanthobacteraceae bacterium | reverse complement strand
ACATTGCCGGCGAGCCGCATGGCCGCATCTATTTGCAGTGTTCGCCTCATCATAGCGACAGCGCGCTCTATCCGGTCATCCAGCACATATCGCGCGCGGCGGGCTTCGCTACAGCCGATTCGCCCGACACGCGAATTGAAAAGCTCGGTGCGCTGTTCTCGTATCGGGCTGCAGCGGATGCGTCGGCAATTCCGTTGCTGGCGGAACTGCTTTCAATTCCATATGCGCTGCCGGCGCCGACGTCGCTTACGCCGGCGCAACGGAAGGTCGCAACGATAGCGCTGCTGGTCGACGAGATTGTCCGCCTGGGCGAAGCGAGGCCGATGCTTCTGATCGTGGAAGACGCGCACTGGATCGATGCCACCACGCTCGAAATGTTGACGCGCATATCTGACAGCATTGCGCAGGCGCGGTTGCTTACCGTGGTCACGGCGCGGCCTGACTTCAATCCGCCTTGGTCCGCGCGTCCGCATTCAACGTTGCTGACGCTCGGGCGTCTCGGCCGTGCCGAATGTGCGGAGCTGGTTACCGGCGTCGCCGCTTCGCACGGCCTTTCGGCGGAAACAGTCGCCGCGATTGTCGCCAAGACCGACGGCGTTCCGCTGTTCGCCGAGGAATTGACCAAGAGCGTCATGGAATCGGCGGGCGAGGACAGCACGGCAGTGCCGGCGACGCTCAAGGATTCCCTGATGGCGCGCCTCGACCGCCTCGGTGAAGCGCGCGAGGTTGCGCAGATTGCCGCCGTTGTCGGCCGGCAATTTCCGTTCCTGCTGCTTGCGGCCGTTGCTCCGAAAGGCGGTGCGGAACTGGAGGCAGCGTTGGCGAAGCTCGCCGCGGCGGGCATCGTGTTTCCCGAAGGCCGCGGTCAGGAACGCAGCTTCAGTTTCAAGCACGCGTTGATGCGCGACGCCGCCTATGAAGGTTTGTTGTTGGCTCGCCGGCGCGATTGGCACGAACGCATTGCTCGGGCGCTTGAAGAGCGGTTCCCCGAACAGACGACGAATGAGCCGGAATTGCTTGCGCATCATTTCGGCGAGGCCGGATTGGCCGGTCTTGCCTGCAACTACCGCATGCGGGCCGGAGACCGCGCGCTCGGCCGGTCGGCATATGCGGAAGCTATCGCGCATTTCTCGGCGGGTCTCAAAATGGCCGACGGTCTGCCGGACCGCATGCGCCGTCAGCTCGATTTTCTGCTGAAGCTCGGGCCTGCCTTGGGAGTGACCCGCGGCATGCAGAGCGGCGACAGCGAGGAGGTCTATCGCCGTGCGGCCGAACTCGGCGAGAGTCTGGAGGATGGCAACGCTGTCTTTCGAGCGAAATGGGGCCTGTGGCTCAATGCCAATCTTGGGCGCAGGACCGCGCTGGCGCGAGATCGGGCGGAGGAGCTGGTGGGTCTCGCGCAGCGGTCGGACGACAGCGACCTGCTGCTCGAAGCCTATCACTGCCGCTGGTCGACGGCCGTTTTTCGCGGCGACGTTGCGGCCGCGATCGCCGACGGCAGTCTCGGAGTTGCATCCTACGATCTGACCCGCCACCGCCATTTGGGCGTGGCCTTCGGCGGCCACGATCCGGGTGTTTGTGCGCACGTTTGTTCCGCGGTCGCGCTGCAGATGTCCGGCGACCGGGGACGGTCGAACGACCTCCAGGCGCGGGGGCTTGCGCTCGCCGAAACTCTCGACCATCCAAATACCGTCGCTCATGCGCTGTACAACATCGCCATGTGCCGTCAGCTCGTGCGCGATCGCGAAGCAACGGCCGACTATGCGCAGCGCGCGGCAACGTTGGCCGAAAAATTTGGGCTGTTGACCTGGCGCGCCAGCAGTTTGCTGCTGTGGGGATGGGCGACCGCAACCGAGGTGGGCGCCGCCAAGGCTGCACAATTGATCGACACCGAGATCGACAACGCAACGCGAGTGGGGCCGGTGCCGCAAGTCTATCTCGCCCTGGCCGGCGAGGTCCTGCTGGCCGCCGGCCGGCCGGCCGACGGTCTCGCTCATCTCGACCGCGCTATCGCCGCAATCGATGAGCCGGGCGTTGGCCTTTATCTGCCGGAGATATATCGCCTACGCGGCGGATGCTTGCTGGCGCTCGACCGCGCCAACAAGGACGAAGCGAAGCGGGCCTTTGCCGCGGCGCGTGACATCGCCAATCGCCAGGGCGCGGTTATCTTCGAACGCCGCGCCGCAATGTCGCTCGCCGAGCTGGAGGACGCTTAGTGCACCGCGGCTGCGACGGCACTCGCCGCCGCCGGAGTCTCCATGGCGATGATATGGCTTTTCACCGCCTTCTGCACCTTTTCGAAGGCGCGCACTTCGATCTGACGGACGCGTTCGCGCGACACGCCGAACTCGTCGGCGAGTTCTTCCAGCGTGATCGGCTCATCCGCAAGACGGCGCGCTTCGAAGATCCGCCGCTCGCGATCGTTGAGCACCGTGAGCGCTTCACCCAGCGCCTTATGCCGGTTGTTCGACTGCTCGGCTTCAGCAAGGCGGCTTTCCTGGCTGGAGCTGTCATCGACCAGCCAGTCCATCCACTCGCCGGAATCACCGTCCTCGCGGATCGGTGCGTTCAACGAAGCGTCGCCGCCGAGCCGACGATTCATGTCGATAACGTCCTGCTCGGTCACGCCCAAGCGCTTGGCGATCAGCTTGACCTGATCGGGCCGCATGTCGCCCTCTTCGAGGGCGGAGATCTTGCTCTTGGCTTTGCGCAGATTGAAGAACAGCTTCTTCTGGTTGGCGGTGGTGCCCATTTTAACGAGCGACCATGAGCGCAGGATGTATTCCTGGATCGCCGCTTTGATCCACCACATGGCATAAGTCGCCAGCCGGAAGCCTTTGTCGGGCTCGAAGCGTTTCACCGCCTGCATCAGACCGACATTGCCCTCGGAGATCACTTCAGAGATCGGCAGGCCGTAGCCGCGATAACCCATGGCGATCTTGGCCACGAGCCGCAGATGGCTGGTGACGAGCTTGTGCGCGGCTTCGCGATCTTCGTGCTCGCGCCAGCGCTTTGCCAACATGAATTCTTCCTGCGGTTCCAACATCGGGAACCGCCGGATTTCTTCCAGATACCTGGTAAGGCCGGTTTCACCCGAAAGTACCGGCAAGGCTGCAGTTTGGGCCATGATTGCGCCCTTTCCTATCGTTGTTGCCCCCGCTGCGCGGCAGGCCTAAGCACCGTCGCTTCCCGAGCCGACGGCGCAAGTTCCTTATCTCGCACCTGCAACATACAGGTCTAACCCGGCTAGCGGTAGTAAAGAGGCATCACTTCAGCGCGACGCTGCGTTGATATGACCCCATAGGCGGTATTTCGCCTGAGCTGGTTAAGCCTCTATTTATTGCTAGCATCAGTCCTAATGGCCACCAGCATACCATGCAAACGGGCCAAATCGGGTGGCAGTTCCGAACGGAACCGCAAGATTTTATCGGTAATTGGATGCGCGATCGACAGTATATGGGAATGCAGGGCCTGTCTGCCAAGGGCTGCAAGCGCGATTTGAGCCGGCTCAGGCAATAGTGCTGCTTTTGTCCGAAAACCCGCCCCATAGGTCTGATCGCCGAGAAGCGGATGCCCTATGGAAGCCAAATGGACCCGAATCTGATGGGTTCGGCCGGTTTCCAGCCGGCAAGCGATCAGGCTGGCGACCGGTTCGGCTGATTTCCCGCCACGCCGGGTCTCTTTGTCAGCTCCATACTGCTCCAAGACTTGCCAGTGGGTAACGGCTTCCCGGCCGCCTTCGCGGACCGCCATCCGGTCGCGAGCGACCCGGTGCCGGTCGATCGGCTTGTCGATAACGCCCCGAGGCCGATCCGGAGCGCCCCACACGAAGGCGAGATAGCTGCGCTCGAACGGTCCGCCATCGCGGCCGTGCCCGGCAAATTGCGCCGCCAGCGCCTTATGGGCGCGGTCGTTCTTCGCGACCACCATCAAGCCGGTGGTGTCTTTGTCGAGCCGGTGCACGATACCGGGACGCCGTTCGCCGCCGATGCCGGAGAGACTATCACCGCAATGTGCGATTAGCGCGTTGACCAGAGTCCCGGATGAGTGCCCGGAGGCGGGATGCACGACCAGCCCCTTGGGCTTGTCGATCACGATAATGTCCGCGTCCTCGTAGACCACGTTGAGCGGAATAGGCTCGGCTGCCGGCCTGGCGACCACGGGAGCCGGAATATCGATGACTACCGACGCGCCCGAATTGACGCGATGGCCGGGATCACGGATCGTGCGCCCGTCGACGGCGACCGCACCAGCTTCAATCAACGCCTTGAGCCGCGTGCGTGAGAGCTCGCCGACATGAACCGCAAGCAGACGGTCGAGCCGTCCGCCGGCCTCATCGGGCGCAATGCCGATTGATTTCTGGGTGGATGTCATCCGCTCTTATCTGGGTACGAATGGACAAGTTAGCCGCTGGCAAAGCGCAGAGCGAATGGTCCGAAGCCGGCGCCGACCAGGCGCCGGCTTCCGCGGCTGATGCGTTGGCGTCCCGTAGGGTCGGTCGCGTTCGCTGGCTGATGATCATTTCCGGATTTACCACGCTCATTGCCATCGCCGCGGTTGTCGGGGTCATTGGCTATCGGCTTTCCCGCAGCGGCGGGACCAGCGTTGCGACCGCCGATGGGATCGTTGTGCTGCCAAAAGGCGCGCGCGTCATCGCTAGCAGTGTTGCCGACGATCGCCTGGTGGTGACGCTCGACATCGGCGGTGCGACCGAAATCCGCACCTTCGACCTCAAGACGCTCAAGGAGACCGGACGCCTCAGGTTCGCAACCGAGCCGTGAGCCGCGCGTCTTTCCGGCGCTTGCGCGCTTGCGGCATATCGGGTCTATTTCCGCCTTCAGGCTCCCTTCGTCTAGCGGTCTAGGACGCGGCCCTCTCAAGGCTGAAACAGGGGTTCGATTCCCCTAGGGAGCGCCAGCGAAAAAATGCGGGTTTGAAATCCTTCGGCTTTTTCAAATAGCGACCCACTTTCAAAAATGGTGGGACACCTTCGCGTTCTTCGTTTGAACCGAGTTCTGACCAGCGG
>JBAUGC010000262.1:0-3427 GCA_049679485.1 Xanthobacteraceae bacterium | reverse complement strand
TTACCACCCAACCAGGTCGGCGAAATCGCCTATCAGGGCGAAAGCCTGATGAACGGCTACTGGGCGCGTAAAAAGGAGACCGACGAAACGATGCGCGAGGGCTGGTTTTATACCGGCGATGCCGGTTACGTCGATAAGGACGGGTTTATTTTCATCAAAGACCGCATCAAGGATATGATCGTGTCAGGCAGCGAAAACGTCTATCCGGCAGAGGTCGAAGCCGTGCTCGCCAGCCATCCGGATCTGATCGAAGTCGCGGTCATCGGCGTCCCCGACGCGAAATGGGGCGAGAGCGTCAAGGCGTGCGTGGTAAGGCGCAAAGGCTCGACGCTGAACGCCCAAGAGCTGATCGATTGGTGCACGGACAAGCTTGCCAGCTACAAGCGCCCGCGTTCGGTCGACTTTCTCGATGCGCTACCGCGTAACGCTAGCGGCAAAATGCTCAAGCGCGAACTGCGCGAGCCCTATTGGATAGGATACGCGCGAAAGGTGAACTAGCTGCTGCGAAGTAATACCTGCCTCATGCAGTGCCTGATAAGCGCCGGGCTGATAAGACTTAAGCTTGCCATAGGCATCGCAAAGCTTCTGCCAAATTGAAGTCAAACCACTTTCCTTCTCGCATCGAATCATATCTTTCCTTCAGAAGCGCATTTCCGCGCTCTTCAGAGGGAAACAAGCATGCCATTGCCAGCCACGACAAAACCAACCGGCCCCGCCCAGACCAGCCGTCCGGTAACGATCAAACATCTTGCTGCGGCCCTGGCCGAGGAGCATCAACTGACGAAACGGGCTGGCGAAGCCATCCTCGGCGACTTGGTCGGCATGATCACAAAGCATCTCAAGAAGGGTGAACGAGTCCGCATCGCGGGCCTCGGGATCCTACAAGTCAGAAAACGCGCAGCACGGATGGGGCGCAATCCTGCAACTGGCGAAGCGATCAAGATCAAAGCGAGCAAGAAAGTCGCATTTCGCGCGGCCAAAGATTTGAAGATGGCGATTTAGGCGACCAAGGATTTCCCAACGCCCCTTCAATCCAAACTTCTTGTTGGGCTTTTCTTTTTTAGAAATTCCCAGCTACAACGCCCGCCCCATTTCTAAAACCGGGAGTTGTTTAAATGCCTAAAAAAGTAACCAAGCGCCGCCGCACGTGGACAGCAGGTGACGTTCGCGAGCTAAAGTCGTTCGCAAAGAAGAAAACCAGCGCGGCAAGAATTGCCAAATCCTTGAAAAGGACTGAGGGCGCGACGCGCCAAAAGGCGTTCAGTCTCGGCTTATCGCTGGACTCGCGGGCATGAGTTCCGCTGGCAGGAGCTGCCCATGCAACGCGGATGCCCTCTTGTGTATGCCGCGATTGTTGCGGATATCTTGCCCTCTGCCGTGGTACAGTTCCTCCGCGAATCGGTCCTGTTGAGTATTCGATCTTTCAACAGAGGAGCAACATCGTGGCAAAGAAGACGAAGAAGGTAAAAAAGAAAGCTAAGAAAAAGAAGAAGTAGTTTTTTGGTTTCGGCGTCAAAAGACGTCGGATCTGCAAGTGTAAAGTCGAATTTAGGCGGCTGGAAACATCCAGCCGCCGTTTGCGCAAGCGACATGCTGGATGCACGGTGGACGCAATAATTCAGCTCCAGATCGCAGAAAAATCGCCGCACGACATTGCGAAACTTCTTGCAATTTTCATCAGCTCCGCCTGCTGCAAATATAGTACCACCTAAGTCTAGATGGTCCGCCGGCAGTGCGATGCTGTTTGCTCTCACGCGGCAGCCCTGAACAAAGCCGGCCGTTGAGCATCATTCAGCATATCGAGACCCATTACGGCAAGGACGTGTACATCAATAACATGGTGCTTTCCCATGCATGCGATGACCATGCCCCCGGATTGATCAAAGTGCTAGAGCATTTCGACGTAAAAGCTCTGTGGATGAACCGACCGTGGCTTTTCGCTCGCGAGATTCTCCCCAGCTTTCACGGCGGCTACACGCTGCAGGGCCTGATGACATTGAAGCTGTTTGAGCGGCGGCCGCGGTCACTCACGCTGACCGAGGACGGGCAGGCACTTTACCGGATTGCCACCGACGTGCTCGATCGGCTGCAGGCCGCGACTGACCAACTTCGAGCCGCAAACCGCACACGCCAACTCTCCATCACCACAACGACAGGCTTCGCTTCATTGTGGCTCATTCCGCGGCTCAGGCACTTCACGGCGCTTCATCCTGATATCGACGTGCGGATCTCGGCCACGACCGAAGCGCTCAATCTTGAGCGAAGCTTAATCGATCTCGCCATCCGCTACTGCAAGCCCGAGACCGTGCCGGACGGAGCGGTTCGATTGTTCGGCGAGGAGATGATTCCGGTATGCAGCCGCGCGCTGTTGCGTGACAAAACGCGGCCGCTGATACGGCCGCAGGATCTGGCGCACCAAACTCTTCTGCATTTCGATTATGCCGGCGCGGAGACCATGTACATGGATTGGGGCACTTGGCTCACTGCGCTCGGCATCGGCGAGCTCAAATTCGCCGGCGCCCTGCACTTCAGCCAGTACGAGCAGATGATCCAGGCGGCGATCGGCGGCCAGGGCGTTGCGCTCGGTCGTCAGCCGTTGGTCAACGATCTCATCAAATCGGGCGCACTCGTCGCGCCTTTCAAACAGACGATGGTAGGATCACGTGCATATTTCATCATCGAATCCCGGCTCTCCATCGGCAAGCCGCAGGTCAGCGAATTCGTGCGATGGCTAATCGCTGAAGCCAGTGGGAATCCCAGGTAGGAGGTCAGCTAAGGTGAGTTGCAGCCGCGCCCGGTGTCGGAAGTCTTGTTCAATCCACCGAGCCCACTCATCGATGTTCTCCTTGCTACGCAGCGGCTCCCGGCGACGGGAGTTTACATATTTATCACCCTCGTGTGCCAGCGGCGCCTCAATGTGCGGCGGGTGATGGCGCGCGCGGCGCTCCGCCGGGTATTACGTTGCGCATCAGCGGCACCAGAAGGGTAGCGACCGCGAATGCGAACATGACGGCGCGGAAGCCATCCGCATAAGCGAGCGTGGAAGCTTCGCGATAGGCTAGTTCCCACAGTTGCTTCAGGGCAGCCGCGTGGCCGGCTTCGGGGCTGCCGGGAAATGCGCCATAGCGCTTCGCCATCCCATCCACCATTCGCGCCATCGCTCCATTCGCCGGGGTCAGGTTGGATGCGATCGCGACGAAGTGAAAATTCGTTCTGGCGTTGATGATCGCGCCGCACACGGCGATGCCGACGGCGCCGCCGAGATTGCGCATCATATTGAACAAGCCGCTCGCATATTTGAGCCGATCCGGAGGCAGGCTGCCGAGGCCGAGATTGACGCCCGGCGCCACCGCGAACACCTGGGGAAAGCCGCGCAAGACCTGCGGCAGGAGGAGCTCCGCCGCGCCCCAATCATGGGCGATGAAGC